>PKDL01000564.1 GCA_002863065.1 Pseudomonadota bacterium | reverse complement strand
AGAAACACCGGTTGCGTCTAGCGTTCCACGTATGATGTGGTAGCGGACACCCGGCAGGTCTTTCACACGACCACCACGAATAAGCACAATGCTGTGCTCTTGGAGGCTGTGACCCTCACCCGGAATGTAGGACGTAACCTCCATACCGTTCGTGAGACGTACACGCGCAATTTTCCGAAGCGCTGAGTTTGGCTTCTTCGGTGTCGATGTGTAGACGCGAGTGCAAACACCGCGGCGCTGAGGGCAGCGCATCAACGCAGGTGCGTCACTCTTGCTTCGCTTTTTCGAACGACCCTTGCGGATCAGCTGATTGATTGTCGGCATGAGGCCGTATTCCCCACACTAAAAGCTTTCGCGCCATGCCTGACACGAAACCAAGGTTTCGCTTCACTCGAAGCCGCCGTTACCCGTTCGGCCCACGTGGACAAAGCGAGAAAACATAACCGTCGACCCAAAGGTCGTTCGCGTGTCGCGGCAAACTGCGAGCGAACCGTACCGTGGGGCCTGCACCGCGTAGCTGCGCCTTTTACGGCGTGCCATAACGAGCGATGGTTATTCGACCTGATGCGAAGCATCTATCTCTGTGGCCTGTGACGGGGGATTTGGCCCACCATGGTTCCAGCAGAGAGACGTCCCTATTTGGGACCGGCGCAGTATAAGTATCCGTTTTGTGAAGTCAACGAGAAAAACGCAGCACAGGCCATCGGCCTAACGCATTGATTTCTTTGGGCTATCCTTCGGAAGCCAGGAGCGTGTAGTTTCCGATATCCGAAATCGACCAGCCGGAAACCACCAGAAAGATGGTTTCCCCGGCCAACATTGGGACCTGCAGAATCGAGCCGCCGGGCACCGCACTCACGGGCGAGGCAAAGCACGATTGGGCGATGTTGCTGCAGTCGTTTACGGCGAATAGATAAGAAATGAAGTCGGTAGAAACCTGGTCGAAGCTAAACTTCACCGTCTGAGTTACCGGCGCCGTGTAGCTATAGACCACATCGGGGCCCGCACCATAGGTCGCCGAAGTCGGTCCACCAGTACAAGAATTGGGTGGCACCGAATAATCTGCCGTCGCTCCGAATAAGGTACCGCTGTCGTTATATGGGAGTGCATCAATAACTTTTGAAGCGGTACAGGTATCGTTCGTTGGCACCGCGACACAAGTCCCCACGTCAGTACACACCTCTGCAGAAAGACAGGTTCCACACTGGCCGCCACATCCGTCGGCGCCACACGTCTTTCCCGTACAATTCGGCGTACATTCGAGCTTTTCGACAGCGAGCGTAAATTCGCCTTGCTCTCCCAAAGCTGAGCCATCCACGATAATGAAGACGGTTTGCGCATTGCTCAATATCACTTCTACTTGCTCAGGAGCTCCCTTTCCACCAAGGTCCGCTCCAGCCAAACACTGTTGGCTGGAGCCCGGGCACGCTTTTCGAACGCTGAGCATCACGTCGTAATCCCCATCCGGGGTAGCCGTAATAAGGTATTTCCCAGATTCATCGACCCCAACCTCGTACACAAGGTCAGGCGCACCGTCACCGGCCAGACCAAATGCAGGACCGCCAGGGCATACCTCGGGAAAAACCACATAATCATCGTTGGCAGCCGATGTATTCCCAGTGCCAAAGAATGGCAGGCTCACAATAGAGGAAGGAGTCGTACAATCATCATTTTCCGCGAGAATAACGCACTGTCCATCAGCCGTGCAGCTAAGGTCTTGCCCGCAGTTACCGCATGTAGCGCCGCAACCATCAGGTCCACATTGTTTCCCAGCACAGTCCGCATTGCACGGATACGTATTCACCGTCAGAGTGAAAGGGCCACTCGCGGCGGATGAAGACCCATCCACGACAATCAGGTATTGTACCCCTTGCGATAGCTCTGCCACGATCTGTTCGTCTTGTGTCCCTGTTGAACTGGAGACTGCAGTACAGGTGCTCGCTGCATCCTCACATGAAGTGATCACGTACACTGTGGAGTCATAAGCCGCATCCACCGCAATAAGATATTCACGAGTTTCTGCAGGCGTATAACTGTATATGACGTCTCGCCCACCAAGCCCGGCAGACGCACCACCCGTACATGGATTCCCTGTTGGTAAAAACAGATCATCGCTCGCCGCAGACGTGTCCCCAATCTGAATGGCTGGTAGCTGGTCTGAATTGATATAGATCGGCGTGCTGCAGTCGTCGTTGTCGGGGGTATCGACACATAAACCAGCCGAACAAGCAGCACCCACTCCACATAGGCCGCAGACTCCCCCACAACCATCGGCACCGCATATTTTGCCATTGCAATTCGGGGTACAAACCTCACATGTCACTTCAAGAGTGACATCCCCAACCGCATCTGCTGGCGTATCTACAACTAAGGTTGGCGCCGCGTCGGACGTCGCTAAGAAAGTGACCGCAGAGTCGGAGGTATCAACGCAAAAGTTCTTCGCGCAGGTCGTTGCATCTTCCGACAGCACGAACAGTCTAGTGCCCGCAGTTGAAGCCGATAACGTGACCGTAGCCGTTACTGGTTCAGTGCTGACAAATGCATAGCCGAGTTCTTCGCCTGGATACGATTCACCAGCACATCCCCAGAAACTGATTTTTTCTGACCCCGTTATTTCCTCCAGAAGCACGGTAGTCGTGGAGCCGCATTGCAATGTTCCGATAAGAGTACAGACCTCTTTACACTCATCATTCGGAGCACATGCGAAGTCCTCGCAGTCCGTCGCCCCATTGAGGTCGTCATCTATGTCGTTATCACAAAGCTCGACACAGATATTCGTTCCACCCTTACAGTCGCCTGCGAAACATATATCGCCCTCAGTGCATTCATTATCGTCGTTGCATGGCTCACCGTTACTCTGTGGCGTAGCCACACATCGTCCGTTGGCACAAGAATCGATAGTGCAGGGATTTTTGTCGTCACAAGCTAGAGCAGTGCCTCCGCCGCAGACGCCACCAGTACACACCGAACCCTGGATGCAAGCATCGCCATTGTCGCAAGCCAACCCATCCTCAACAGGTGTGGCAAGGCACTGCCCTTCGATGCAGGATGCCTGCTGGCAATTTGCGACCGCCAGTAGTGCGTCACATTCCGTGTCTTCTGCACATTGGCTAACCTCTGCCTGGACTTCGATATCAGGCTCTATTACCCCCTGATCCTCAGGAACGAGGGTATCTTCGACTGCATCTACTTCCGCACTTGAGTCGACGGTCGGAATCACGTCATCCGTAGGTGGAGTCAGTGTATTACCATCATCAGGACAACTGCAGCCAGGCGATACCAATAGCGACATTATGCAAAGCTGAAGAATCGCGTACGGTACAGCCCGCCAGTCAGAACAGCGCAAACGGTTTACGAAATGGTACTTCATCATTTTCAGTCTACTCTTTCGGAGTGTGTATTTCATGACTTTGCTCGTGACTACAGGACCCAAAGCGCTCACAAAGAAACGGAACTACCGACTGAACACGTTATTGAGCTGCGTATCATGGAACGAAGCATTAGAGGGCCTGCATGACTACATTGGCCCCCAACCAGCCGCCTAATCCCGTGAGCCCTCCTCCAGGATGACACCCCATGCCACCTAACCATAACCGAGCAATTGGGGTTTGAAACCTTCCGCACTGGGCAATGGGACGTAGCGATAACAGCTGATCAAGGCCCGGCTCGCCATGCGAGAGGTTACCATTCGTCAGTCCATACTCATGGGCTAAGCTCTCATGTCCCTGATAGCGCTCGGCCAGAATGCACTCTTCAAACTGAGGGCATAGACGATTCAGATGTCCTACCACCGACCTACGCAGCGTGGAGACCGCATCCATGTTAGGTACGGAGGATGCTGTAATGTATCGGACCAAGACCGAAACGATATCACCATCAGTAGGAGCAAACCCGGAGAGTTCCGGGTCCGCAGACGGGATACGAACCTCCATCCAGGGGGTTTCAGGTAGCACGTTATACTTGGCCGCATCGAAGGCCCGTTCAATGCCTTTCAGTCCGCCTGCAATACGGATACGGGAGGGGCGGTTTCCATCTGTGAGGGTGAAACGATTATCCAAAGCAAAGTCAAAGCGTACCGTCGTGCCTCGCTGGCGTACGTTTCGCAATGCCCGCTCCAGAGACGGCGCCAATTGAGCACCATCAACTATATCCAAAAGGGTGTGAATAGGATTGAGCGTAGATAGTACCGCGGCCGCTTTATGTCGCTCACCATCGATGTCTACCGCAACTACGGCACCGTCTGAAACGATGACTTTCGCCTTTACTCCCAATCGTATCGACACCCCCCTCGACCGGCATCCTCCTTCAAGAATATCGAGTAGCTTGGGAGCGCCTCCACGCACCGGTCCATAATCCGAAACGTCGTGAAACATTCGCACAGCGGCGGTCCCGGGAGACGCAGGCGCCGCAAAACAGGCCTCAAGACCAGCCCAAGAAAGAGAGGCGCAAAAAGCGTCAGACTGAAACTGCTCTGTGAGCCAATCGCCCAATGGCGCGGGAGGAACGCGCAGCAACAGCTCCCGCTCACCTCGGGACAATCGCGCATACCCGCGTGCCAGCTTCCAAATCCACCCAATACCGATCGAATGCTGCCCCAAGGGAGACGGGGGGACGGACTCCATAAGCGGACGTAGTACCTCAGCCAGTCTTTGGTGCATTTCCTGATGCCGTCGCCACGCTGCCCGGTCATCTTTCGCGAGCTCACCAATTTCTGCGCCGACTCCGTCAGGTACGAGTTGTCCTATACCCGAAGGGTTGACCGACAACACCATTGTGCCCTGGCCGCGTGGGATGGCGCCCAGGTCAAGAGCCGCGGCTACCGTTGGGGAAAACCGCTCAGTACGATCGAGAATTCCTGGCGCCACATATCCAGGAACCAATATGTCATGCCTGGCCTCGGCACCAATCGCGGCCGTGGAGTCCAGAACGGTTACGGTACGCCCAGCACGTGCTAGCAGGTTGGCCGCAACGAGACCGTTCACCCCAGCTCCCAACACGAAAATGGAGGTCACAGTACCCTCCCGCCCAAAAGTTCTCGTGCTGCATTATAGCCAGGAGCGCCCATCACTCCGCCCCCAGGATGCGTCCCCGAACCACACATCCAAAGACCTCGTAGTGGAGTTCGGTATCTTGCGAAGCCGGACGCAGGCCGAAGAAAAAAGAGCTGCTCAACACTGAGCTCTCCATGGAAAATATTACCTTCCGTGAGTCCAAACTCCTGCTCCAGATCCCAGGGCGTAAGCACTTGACGATGCAATATCGATTCACGAAAGCCAGGGATATATTCAGCCAACGTATCCACTACCGTATCGCCCCAAGCCTCTCGCTGCCCAACCCAACTCTCCGGTCCAGACTCCAAGTGATAGGGTGCGTACTGAACGAAACAACTCATCACGTGTTTCCCGGGAGGAGCCACACTAGGGTCAACGAGCGACGGGATGACAACATTGATATAGGGCCTCTTTGACCACTGCCCGTATTTCGCCTCATCGTATGCTCGCTCAAGGTAGTCGAGGTTCGGTCCAATCGCGATATCACCTCGTAAGTGCTCCACCCCAGGTCGACAAGCAAACTCAGGCAGCCGGTCTAAGGCAAAGTTGACCTTGCCCGAACTCCCTCGGAGCTTATACCTACGAATACTCGACACGAACTCATCGTCTAAATGCTTTTCCCCCACAAGATTCAAAAATGTACGGTGCGGATCCACACCTGAGACGACGACTTTCGCAGTCAACTCATCCCCGTTATCGAGTGCAACACCAACCACGCGGCCGTTGCGAACGATACATTGTTGTACACCGCTCGATGTTCGGATTTCCGCTCCGTGGCTTTTTGCGGCGGAGGCAATCGCATCGCTGATCGCGCCCATGCCGCCACGTGCGAATCCCCAAGCCCGAAAGGCGCCATCGATTTCACCCATATAGTGGTGAAGTAGTACATACGCAGTGCCAGGCGAACGGACCCCGAGAAATGTTCCAATAATGCCACTCACTGCCATAGGGGACTTCAGTAGGTCGGACTCGAACCATTCATCCAACAGGTCGACTGCACTCATCGTCATTAGCTTTAGCAATCGAACACGGTCAGGAGGCGAAAACTGAGTAAAACGACGACTTAGAGTCATCGCTGCCGGTAGATTTGAGAGCGAGAGTCGCGTGGGGTCGGGAGGTGCCATCTCCAAAACTGGCTTCACAAAGCGCCCTAACTGTGCCATCGCCGGCCCGAACTCTGGGTACACTTCCGCGTCACGAGCACTATGCTTCGCAATTTCACGGAACGTGCGTTCTGCATCATCCCAGCGGCACAGATCGGGCCCATCCAATGTAGGTGTGTATGCAGACTCCAAAGGAAGAATCGATAATCCGTGCTTCGGAAGCTCTAACTCTCGAACAATATGCGGTCGAAGCAGACTGACAACATACGAACATACGGAGAACTTGAAACCAGGCGTCACTTCTTCTGTGACGGCCGCACCGCCGACGACGTGTCGTCGCTCTAAGACAAGCACCTTCCTGCCCGCGCGCGCGAGATAGGCCGCACAAATGAGTCCGTTGTGACCGCCTCCGACTATGATCGCATCGTAGTGGCTCATTCTATGACTCCGGTCGTGCCCAGTGGACGAGCTTGTCGCGCGTGTGATGGATTATAAAATGGCCGCTGCACGACAGTTGCCGGTACAGTGTGACGCTCATGCTCGACGGTGACCTCAAAATCTAACCGAGTGCCCTCGACCGCGAACGATGGTCGTACATGGGCCAAGGCTAGGTTCTTTTTGAGTAGCGGAGACCAGGTACCTGAGCTCGCATAACCGACTTGTGCTGCCGCTCGACCGGCAAACACTGGCACAGAATGTCTCCAGGCGGCGGCGGGAATCGAAGCTGGTAGGTTGTGTACCTCGTAAAGTGCCTCCAATTCATCCCAGGCGATATCGAGGCCCACCAGCGCCCAGTCTGAACCCGCGGCGCGTTCTTTTCTGAGTGCACTTTGACCAACGAATGGCTCACGTTCTAGCTCAACTGTCCAATCCAGTCCCAACTCGAATGGGCTCGACGTCTGTGAGGGGACAATACAGTGCCGAGCGTTATGAAAGTCCACGCCTGCCATAACGTATCCGGCTTCAACCCGCACCATGTCGAGCGCGGCTAGACCTACGGGAAGCAGGCCAACATTACGTCCCTCGGAAACAATCGCATCCCAAACTTTGTGCGCATCCTCCGCTGGTAGCCATATCTCATAACCCAGGTCCCCCGTGTATCCCGTACGAGTGACGGTGACCGGTACATCAGCCAAGCTGGTTTGCATGGCTCGAAAAAAACGAAGGGAATTGATGTCATCCGCTAAAAGACTTGCCAGGCATGCAGCCGAGGTAGGGCCCTGCAATGCAAGAGCAGCCAATGTCCGGCTCACGTCGACGATTTCCACGTCGAGATTACCCCGTAATCGCTCGAACCACACTAAACTAGGTTCAGCGGCAGTCAGACGAAAGTGAGTGTCCGATAGCCGAGTGACAGTACCATCATCAACTAATCGACCATCACCAGTACACCAACACGTATACACCACGCGGCCCACTGCGAGTGAAGACACCGATCGAGTCAAACTACGACTGAGGAATTGAGCCGCGTCTGCGCCCCGTATGTCGTACTTGTAGAGCGGGGACACATCTAGAAGGCCGCATGCATGACGCAAGGCAATGTATTCGGAATAGTGCGAGGTGGCGTAGCTAACTACGGCCAGCTGTCCCGCCCACTGCTTCCAAGCAAAGCTGTCGCAGAGCGCGAGCTGTCGATCGAAAAACGGCGTTTTTTCAGGCACCGTCTGATGGTGACAGAGTACAAAGGCTGTGTCATCCCAATGGCTGGTCGCAACGGCAGCCAGCTCATGTTTATTGTGGTTTCAAGGACGGTATCACTTCCGCTCCACAGCCAAGACTTTCACAGAAAGACCACCAAGGAGACCGATAATCGGGGACGGGTCATCTCGACTGATTGCGATATGCGTTGCATCGACTGGATATTGGTCCCAGGTTGGATCAATGGCGACCCACCGGCCATTGATGTAGGCCTCTACCCAGGCGTGAAATGCGAAACCGAACTCATCTCCGGCGTATGCCATGCCAGATACCTCACGTGCAGGTATCCCATCAGCGCGCAATACGGCAGTAAGTGCCCTAGAATATTCAGTGCAGTCACCAGTACCTTGACGGAGGATTTCGCTGGCCGATAAGGGGGCTGTTGCTAAAGTGTACTGGATTGCATTGTGCACTGCCCGGCTTAGTGCGCGAACCCTATCGACCGGTTCTCGCGACTGCACCGCCCGCAGAATCGTCTCAAAAATTGACGAGTCATGGTCCAAAAACGGTGTAATGGAAAGCCAACGAGCTTTCTCCGACTGCACCAGAACTTCGGGCTCCAAGGTTTCGATTTCATGCACCTGTACTTCTAAAACACGCGCATTGTGCTTTTGTCGGTTATCCGAAAGCTGGATATTGGGACTAAGACCAGACAACTCCAACCGCAACCCCGTAATCGTCATCGCAGAACCAAGCGGCTTATCAACTGGTACACGCGATAGTCGATACAAGTCCGGGACCCCTTGGCTCTGGTCCTGCGCCAACTGCTTATCCTCAAGCACTAAGCGAAAACCAGGACCGATCACCATTTCAAGCGCTTGCCCAGTACTAGTTAGACGCGTTTCAAGGTTCAACCCACGTACCTTGTCGACGCCTTGGATGTCGAGCACCGTAAACTCAGCCCCAGACGCAAAGCGAGTGCTTTTTCTCGTCAGAGTCGTCTGAATAGGCACCGACTTCATGGTCATGGGATCAAACTGATAGGTAAGCACTGACTTTCCTTTCCCCAGTTTCAAAAGTCGTTTGGCCAGTAGATGCCCCACTGAATCAAAGGCTCGCTCCTTGGGTGCAGTTACGACCGTAGAAGTTGTTTTCTCCCCGGACGTAACCGTCATCACAAACCTATCATCGCGATAACGGCCGGAGTACACGGCCTTGCCTCCGTTCGGAAGCATTTGGACCAATTGCACCTCCTGCAGCCCCCCGTCATCACCAGCCGCATAGCGGTTCGTGTGTATGAGCTCGAGGCCAGTGCGCTCACTACCCCGTGCAAGCCGCACGACCACTCGCATCCATAACTCGGTACCCCCGCGCGCCAAAGTCGTAACTCGTTGTTCCGCCCAGCCCGCCTTCTGCCCTTTGATATACACCCCGTAAAACTGGGCGATTTTCGGGCCTGCGAGTACGGTCGTACCAGCTTGTCCCGGCGTACCTTGCTCATCTCTGCTGTGAACCGATACCTCAGGAGATGGGGCAGACTCCGGACCTAAGGACGCCCTCTTGTCTGGTGGAACGCTGCTCGATGTTTCGGGAGCTGTGGAGTACACCTTGCTAGCACTCGGGACAGTGGTTGGTAAATCGCGTTTGCACCCTGAAGCGCATATCACCAAGTACCCAAGTACTATCCAACCAAAACGAGACGCATGGTGCTCCATTAAGCGGAACGGTACCCTTCAACCATGCGTACGTAAAGGGCCAGAGCCAGACTCAAATACCGGGCGCTCGTAGCCGCAAAACAAGACCAGCGCCTGTCCCATTTTCGGTGGCATACCCGCCTATTAGAAGGTCGTCAGTCAGACCATCGATAACCACATCTCGCAGCTCGACTGCATCGCTTGCGTTGGCCCCACATGATTTGAGCCAACTGAACCGATTCATGTGGTCTACCCACCAATGTTGCCCTACGCGTACGGCCCGCAGAAGAAATCCTCGCGGACATCCTGGTTCAACGAGACCGACCCCATCTCCCACAAAGAACACTTGGTCCTGCCCCGCGTGCAAGGCACGTATCTCGTAGCCGCCGTGAAATCCAGCGCCTGCGGGCCAGTCCGCTGGATTGAATCCATACCAGACCCCATCTTGCCGACGATAGATCATGCCACCAGTGCCTGCTGTCCACACTGTGCCATCATTCGACTGCCCGAGCGCCTGAAAGCTTTCTTTCCGTCCGAGTCCAAGTGCGTTTACCCGGAGTGTTGCACCGCCAGTCGAATAAACTTCGCCACTGTAAATACCCAGTGCATCACACGCGTCGTTCGTATTCCCGTTCCATTCTGCTACCACTGCCGCAGCATCAAGACCGGAAATTGCCGTACCCGCAAAGAGAACAGATTGTGGAGATACGACGGTAATGGCGCGGACATGAAAAGGTACTTGGCTACCGCACTGCTCAGGGCTCTTGACCACTGGCATGACCTGACAACCGTTGATGCTCCCGTCACTGAGTTTGCATCGACGCACGGTAGAAGTGACTTGCCCATGTGCATAACCGTCCCCCGCAGTAAACAATAGCTGTCCGGACACCGCAACGTCATGTAGCGGTAGGGACGACATCGCACCCACATCGATCAAACTCGTAGGAGCGGTAATCGAGGCCAATGCCGCGTTATCGCCCGAAAGATATCCCCCACCTGTGCTGCGCCACTCGGAAAGATTCGGGGTAGAGACACTGCCCGTAGGAGCCGCCGTTGCCTGATCCAAGGTCCACACCGTTGCGACCCCGGCAACGCTACCCGCCGCACGCAACGGAAGCGGACCAGAACGTTCAGAAATCGTCGAGATATATGAACCGGTAGGGAATTGGGACTGCTCCCATGCAGTACAAATACCCTCCACACACGCACCCTGAGTTATTCCGCCATCATTGCATTCAGCACCAAAAGGCTGAAGCTGAAACTGGCATCCAACACCAGGAGTACAGCCATCGATAGTGCAGTCCGATAAGTCCTTACACACCACCGGTGTACCAATGCAATTTCCGCCAATGCATGCATCACCTGCTGTACATGGTTCTCCATCATCGCACTCCATGACATTCGGAATGAAGACACAGCCAGACGACGGCTCGCATGCATCGTCGGTGCAGGGATTATTGTCATTGCAATCAAGCGCTTTCGTGATGCACTCACCACCAAGACACGTATCGCCGGTTGTACAGGCATTTCCATCGCTGCATATGCTTTGATTCGATAAGTGCATACATTCGTAGCCGATGCACGAATCATCAGTGCACTCAGAGCCATCGTCACAGTCGACAGCCTCTGTACACTGAACCTGTTGGCATGTACCCAATACAGTCACAGCATCGATTACTACAAAACCAGAGCCACTGACTCCTCCGCGTAACCGGAACTCAAGCGTTCGTGTTTCCACCCCACTGTCGGCTGAAATTGGTAGAGATACCCACTCCGCCGTAGCAGGACCGCAGGCTTGCCATACCAATATTCCATCAATTCGAAGTTCGAGGGCCCCACTTTCGCACCCAGGCGGCATCTGGGCGTCGTAGCGGAAGCGGAACGTATTCTGCTCGCCCCATACCCGGACGGTTCCGACGGTCCAATCTGCTGATGCAGGGGTGCCCATCGGTGTATCCCAACTTCCCAAGACAGCACCAGCGGCGGGACCATCGGTCCAACTAGCGGTCGCATCGCCATTAGTCGTAATGGATATACTTACCCCACTGGCTGCCTGAAAACATGCAGCATCACAAGCCCCTGGGTCTGGTTGGCCTTGGCACAGCCCGTCCACGCAGGCTGCGATTTCACACGGTAGGGGCTCGCAATCGTCATTCACATCACAGCAACCGGCGATTTCCGTGTATTCACATCGGTACGCCTCGTTACAGGCTGCAACATGACACAGCTTGGATGGACAATCGGATCCGGCCGTACACTCCACTGCTCGGCAACTGCCTTCTAGCCTGAGATCGTCAAGGAGCAATGTCCCTTGGGCGTCCTTCGTTGTAAACCGCAGCAACAACTGCTCAGGGTTCAGGGCATCCAATGCTTCGGCTGGTATGTCGACAGCGAACGCGCCCGAACCGCTACACACATCAACTGGCAAGGCGATGCCATCGCTGGATGGAAGAACGGAAAGGCTGCCGAACTGGCAATCGGCGAGCGTGGATTCATACCGCCCTCGCAGAGTAAGCGATAGTCCAGATGAAATGATCGGTGGAAGGGCAATCTCCCAGATGCCTGATGCCCCCAACGGTGCATCGAGCGCGAGCCCCAAATACAGCCACTGACTATCCAGATGGTCTACGATTTGCGCGATAACTCCGCTTTCAACTGGTGCGGAATTGCCCCCCAATGGAAGGTCTTCAAAGCTCTCATAAAAGCATGCTCCGAGGTTGCAGCCGGAAATGGGCGCGTGTTTGCAACCGCTAGAAGTACAACTATCTTCAGTACATGGATCGCCGTCCTGACAACTTAGGTTTGATACACAGCATGTCGGGTCGACCAGAGATAAACAGACACCACCCGAACATGTGTCCTGAGTGCATGGATCACCATCGTCACAGGCGCCCGAATCGCACAATAATTCGCATTCGCCACCCACAGCTAGGTCGTCGATTACTGCCGTTCCGGATGTGAGGCCCGCGCCAGAATCAACGCGTATTTGGATGCTGGGAGTCGAGCCAGGTTCAAGGGCTACAGGAATCATGGCACTCTTCCAACCGCCTGTTTTGGTGCAGACCTCCCATATCGCAGTACCGTCAACCACTACTTGGAGCCGACCAGCCGAGCAATCTCCATTGCCTACCTCGAGGCGGTAGCGAAAACGAAGGTGTGTCGAGCCAATTGCATTGAATGGAGGCAAGGTGATCGATGCCCATTGTTCTACCAACCCCGGACCGAAACTCGCTTCCAATGCAGAATCACCCTGGAACACCGTGTTCGACTGACTGATGAATTGAAGTTGAACGGAGGAGGATGACAACTGGGTTTGCAATACCTCATCCGCCTCCATGCCGAGATACATGCAAGTGGACAGGCTGCAGCCGGTGATCACTTGTGTGGAGCAACTGGAATTCTCGCATACCGGAATCAGACATGGGTCGCCACCGCTCTGACAATCCGCATTGTCCACGCAGCACCCAGGAGATGCGTACCAGCCACATTGTCCGTCTACGCACGAGGCGACGGTGCACGGGTCATCATCTTCCGCACAGTCGACGTCCATGGTGCAACACCCGGGAGACGGAGTCTTGATGCATGTGTGGTTTTCACAAATCCCTAACTCACAAGGGCCTACGCTGCAGTCGGAATCAGACTGGCAACATCCGGGGGCTGCTTGAAGGGAGCACTGCCCGTTGATGCAAACAGATTCCTCGCAAGCCCCAGTATCCAAAAATGCGTTAGAGCACTGCCAGTCTACGCTGCAGCACCCTTCCACCGGCTTATGTTGACATGTTCCCGACGCACATAGCGTTGTAGTGCAGGCGTTTCCGTCATCTTCGCAATCGGCGGTTGACAGACAGCATCCAGGAACTGCCGTGATATCGCAGTACCCATTAGTACAACCAGAGACCAGACAGTCCCCACCTGCAGGACAATCCGAGGCGTCCTCGCAACAGCCAGGGAGGAGCTGAAGAACGCATTGACCGGCCACGCAGTCCCGTTCCCGACATGGATCGGCAGACACGGGACAATCGGTAAATGTCGAGCAACATCCGGGTACTTGCGCACTTATCCTACACTCTCCCAGTACACATTCGGCAAGGTCGCATATGCCCCCGTACCCATTGCAATCATTGTCTGTTTGACAACATCCCGGCGTCACAGATTCCACACAGGCATTACCTAGACAATCAACCTGCTGGCATGCCCCACTCGCGCCGTCGCAGTCAGACGCAGTAGAGCAACAGTCTTCAATTACCTGCGCACCACAGTATCCGTCTACACATTCCACTTTCACGCAAGGGTTATCGCTAGACAGACAGTCCGACGCATCATTGCAACAACCAGGGACCTCTTCGACTACACATGCATGTCCGATGCAATGGGCCCCGGTACAAGGAAGCTCGCTTTCTGGGCAATCCATATCTTCGTAGCAACAGCCCTCAATAGCCTTCGAGCTACATGTTCCACCATCACAATATGCGCTCACGCACGGGTCATCCGGTGCAACACATTCGGAATCGACCACACAACACCCAAAGATGGGAGAGAGCTGACACTGACCAGCAATGCAAGATGCCTCAATGCAAGGGTCATCTACCGAACATTGGGAAGCATCAACACAACACCCGGGGATAGACGTCCAAAGGCATTGGGAACCCACACATTCGGGACTCACGCACGCTCCACCGACACAGTCGAATGCACTGCTGCAGCATCCAGGTATCTCCGTCGACGTGCATACACCACCCGTGCACACCTCCGTTGTGCACTCATTTCCATCGTCGCAATCACCGTCTACCTCGCAACAGTTTTCCAGAGCGGACAGGCTACAAACCCCGTCGAGACACTGAGCGATGTCGCAAGGCGATTCGAGGGAACAGTCCAGTGCTGTAGTACAGCAACCAATAATTGGAACCGATGTGCATTCGTTTTGGACACATGATGTTTTGTCACACGGATTGTCATTGCTGCAGTCGGTATCCGTGACACAACACCCTGGTTTCGGTTGCGTAAAACACTTACCTGCAATGCATTGGCCCGAGAAGCATGGTCCTGCTGACGGACAGTCTGAATCATCCGCACAACACGTAGCGACTTGTGATTGCGAACATTTACCAGCCACGCAGACGAGCTGAGTACATGGATCGTTGTCATCCTCGCAATCGGAAAGGCTATCGCAGCATCCTGGTAGGGGTGCATGGGTACAAGATAACGTTGCCGGGTTGCATCCATCAAACGTACAGTCGTCGCCGTCGTCGCATTCCGTCGCGTTCAGACAGCATCCAGGCACTGCCGACATCTCGCAGAAGCCCGACTCACAAGTGCTCACAAAACACGGTGGTGGCGGCGGACAATCAGCGGCCAGAGCGCAACACCCAGGCACCGGCACCGCGACGCAAGTTCCCAATTCACACGAGTCTACAGTGCAACCGATACCGTCGTCGCATTCTGCGTCATTGAGACAGCAACCGTCACCAACGGGATCATTGGCACATACACCACTGTCACAGAGATCGACCGTGCATTCAACTCCATCATCACAATCGGTATCACTATCGCAGCAACCGATGACCGCTGAAAACTCGCAAGCATTCGAAACGCACGTACCGGTAGTGCACGGCAGTCCATCATCACATTCATCGGAGCCGAGGCAGCAACCAGAGATCACGGACTCGACACATTGCAGACCGTCGCAAACCGAGGTTTCGCAAGGAGTTGCAGGCGTACAGGTACCACACGATCCACCACAACCATCTGACCCGCATTGCTTGCCGTCGCATGCAGGCTGACATGGCGTACCGCAAGTCACGCTCAGGACAAACCCGGGTGGAGCCCCCAACAGCAACCGTTCGATAACGAGAAAATAAAGTTGCCCAGGCACTGCGGTAAAGACCGCTTCAGCACCTGCGGCTTTGCAACTGGTTGGATCACAACCACCGTCTTGCGTGGCAGTTAGTACACGTAGTGAGGTGAACTCCTGACCGTCAATAAGCGTAAAGGCTACTGGACCGCCCTGATTGGACGTAAATCGGTACACCCGATCCCCTAGTGGTCCTGGCCCACATGCGGTCGAGCCAACATTGCTGATAGCGCCATCTCCGACAGCGCCGGGTACAATGGCGTCAGCGCATTGGATCACGGGCGCAGTCCCGCAGGCTCCGCAAGCCGCTGATCCGATACAATCTGGATCACCGCAATCGGTTAATCCGTCACTGTCGTTGTCGAGTTCATCGGCGCATTCCTCTTGGCAGACAGATGCAGTAGATACGCAGGCGCCGTTGACGCATTTATCGTCACTGGTACATGGGTCACCATCATTACACGGTCCTGTGATCGGCATATGGATGCATCCATCCCCCGGCGAACACGAATCGATGGTGCAGACCTCTCCATCATCACAATCGACATCTAACGAGCCCACACAAACACCATCGACGCAGACTCCGCCAACCGCGCAAAGCCCTACTCCACTGCAACTTGAGCCATTTAATTTCGACACCACGACACAGGCACCAGTGGAAGGTAGACATTGCGCTTCCAAGCACGGCCCCAAGCCGCTTCCAGAGCAGACGACACTGTCGGTCGGCGGTACGCATTGGTTGCCAATACAGCGTGCGACTCCATCGCATTTATTGGTCGGTTGCGGACAATCTGTATCAGCCAGACATTCACAGATGGAGACCGAACCGACGCACTGGCCATTGACGCATGTATCAACTTGCGTGCAGGAGTCGCCATCGTCGCACGGCAACGGAAGGGGCGAGTGAGTGCAACCGGCATCGGCATCACAAGCGTCTTCTGTGCAAGGGTTGTCATCGTCACAGCTTATGAGTTGGCTTCCAACGCAGTCGCCCTGTATGCAAAGTGAGGACTGAGTACAGACGTTGCCATCATCACATAGAGTCCCATCTGATGCGTTTCCTGAAATGCAATTCCCGGTAGCGATATCGCAGAAACTGGTCTGGCACGGCCCGTCCGGTACCGGGCAAAGCACTGCAGCAGTGGTTTCCAATACGCATTGATTGTTTATGCAATGCCATACGCCGGCACACTCTCCGCCGCCGGTTACAGTGCAATTTGCGTCTTCATTGCAAGGACACACTTTGTCGCCGGGCTTGCATTGCCCTGATTGACATACATCTCCGACCGTACAGGGGTCACCATCCTCACATGGAGACGAATTAAATACGTACTCACAACCTTGGCCTGCAATGCAAAATCCGGTCGTACATTCATCTTCAGTCGGACATTCAAGTGGGGAGGTACCGACGCAGCTGCCGTCGTCACACTGGTCCTCGTCCGTACACGGATCCCCGTCATCGCATGCGGACACGAGCGGGGTTGCTAAACATCCCAAAGCCTCGTCGCATGAGTCCGCGGTGCACTCATTACCATCGTCACATATGAGTATGTCCATTCCTGGGATGCACATCCCGCCAAAACACGTATCAGATACATTACAGGCTAGCCCGTCGTCACAAGGAATGCCTTCCAGATATAAACTCGCGTCAGTACTACATCCAGATCCTGAGTCACACGATGGGTCGTCGAGGCAGGCGCTGTCGCATGGACTCTCACCACATAATATCGGCGGACCGCAATTAGCGGGCACTGTGCTCATGCATTGCCCCTGTACGCAGTGTTCTCCGAGAGTACATTCGTTGCCGTCGTTGCACACGACGAAATCAGGTTTGGGAGTTGAGGTACACAGTCCCGTGGAAGGCTGACATATGTTGACTAAACAGGGTTCCTCCGATTCCGGACACACCTTAACCGAACTCGGATCGACGACGCACAGCCCACCGGAACACGTCAATATACCGTTACATAAATCCCCATCCTCGTACGAAGCACAGTCCGAGTCGACAGTACAAGTGCACATATTTGAAACACCAATACAGCCATTCATCGTGCATGTATCATCCGTGCTGCATGGGTTACCATCATCACACGGACTCGAGGCTGGTAGCGCGATTACTTCGCACTTCCCTTCAATACAAGTAACGGACTCACAAGGCCCCGCGTCGGCGGGATCACACTGAATTCCGCCAATAGGAACCAACGCACACGCGCCATTCTGACAACTGGCGGTCCCATCACACGCATCCGCTGGGGCCGGACAGTCAGCATCTCTAGTGCAAGAGCACCCGTCCGCACCGGGGGAGTAATTCCCAGTACACATACCGCTGACGCAACGATCGCCCACTGTGCAACTATTGCCATCGTCGCAGAGTGAACCATCTTCTAGTTGGTCATAGAGGCACCCTCCGTACTCATCACACCCATACCAGTCCTGACAGGCTCCGGCCGAACAGTTGGACTCCTTCCCCGCTATGCATCCCGAAACGGTGCACGTCTCTTCTTGGGTACACGGGTCGAAATCATCACATGGTTCACCGTTACTCAGTGTCACACGTACACAGACTCCGCCCCCAGGAGATGAGATGCAGCGAGCTCGTTCACATGTACCAAGGTCGGACCAGATAGGTCCACAGTCGTCATCTGTTTCGCATGGTAATTCCTGAGGCCTAAAGCCATCTATGACGTCAGTGGGAAGCGCAATATCACCAGATTCAACATCTGGTGGCTGGCTGCTTTCACTGCTCAGTTCTCCACTACAAGCGCTGAAAACGAGCGACAGGAGAATTAGATATATGGGGTATTTACAATGCACGAATATCGTCGATTATCCGAGGCAGGTTTAGGTCGGTCAAACTTGTGGTTAGAATCGCAGGGAAGAACACACCTTTTGGGCTGTATCGAGATGAAAATCAGTGCAAGACTGTTGGCATTCGGTTCGGTTCAGCGGTTGTCGCGAAGTCACAGCGGGTGTAAGGGGGTAGTATGACTGATTCAGATAATCTCGATGCACTATTCGAGCAGTTGACCTCGACCAATGCGAAAACAGCTGCAACGGCGCTAGACGCCATCGCTAAGCACAAGGGAACGAAGGCAACTCGACTTCTCGTCGACTATCTCAGAACGGCGAAAATTAGCCTGCTAACGACCAAAGCGGCGATGGCCTTGGAGAGGCGTAAGCACGCATCTTGTCTGCCAGGACTTCGCGAAGTGTACGCAGAACGGCCGGAATTAGCTGAGGACTTAATCCCAATCTTCAGCGAATTAGCCGACGGAGAGGCAATGCCGCTGATAGTGGACCAGTTTCGTCCTCTCATGACTAGCCCGGCACGTCTGTCTACACTGATTTATTTGGTGAAATATGCTGATCCGGAAGCATTCGCAGAATTACTTTTACCGATCCTGTTCCTAGACCCAATTGTTGGGGCCGAAGACGATATGCTCTGGGCACTGCAACAGCTATTAGCGGAAAACCTCGAGGATGATGCACTCAAGCGTGTGGGTAAGATCGCCGCGGAAATTGGTCCGCATGCAACGCGAGTCGTCGCGCCCTACATGCCACCAGAAAGCGAACTTGAGAAACAAGCGCCACGCATTGCAAGGGCTTTTCTTGACGAACTCGTAGCCCGAGAGCTGATCGAGGTGGAAGAGGACGGAATCGAGCCCCTCTCACGACTTGTAGCCGATACTATTCTAGAGGCGAACAGCCCGAAAGCTCTTGTGCGTGATGTTGAGCGCGTCTTACTCAATGCGCCGACCACCGAAGAACTATACGCCGACCGGAATGACATCCGTAAAGTGTTTGAAAAAGTTACCCGCTAGCTAACCACGTAGCAAGCCGCCCCAACCCGGACGCGGCAGAGAAAAAAAAAGCCGCTCCCGACATTTCGAGAACGGCTTTGGCTTGGCGCGGTGGACGGGACTCGAACCCGCGGCCTCCGGCGTGACAGGCCGGCGTTATAACCAACTTAACTACCACCGCATATGTCTGCGCTGCTCGCAATCCGAGACAGTGCGCTTATGGGCTGGACGCTGGGCCAGTCCATGGTGGGCGGAACAGGGTTCGAACCTGCGACCCTCGGTGTGTAAAACCGATGCTCTCCCGACTGAGCTATCCGCCCGTACCCTATTTCGGAGCCCGAAACAGCGTGAGAGGCGTTTTACGCGGTGCTTTCACACCTGTCAACGATGGATTCGGCTTTTTTTACTGTGCTGCACCGAAGGGTGAATCAAACGACAACTCTACCGGAAGGACCCTGAATCCTGCGTTATTCCAAACCGATTCTACTGCTCTTCTAACTGCCTCATCTGGAACGAGGGCTACAACAGAATCTCCACCGCCTGCTCCGCTCACCTTGCATGCAGCTCCAACGGAAGTAGCCTGCACCAACATGTCACTAACCTGAGGGGTCATAATACCAATTCCGAGGTCAGCATCGAACGACTCCAGAGCATGCTGGCAACGTGATACAGCGGCCACGATTTGCTCGAACCGACCGCTCCTCAACGCATCGACGAGTGCGGGTACCGGCTGTCCTAAAAGGGACATTGCGCGCGCTGTACCCGTGGCATCAGCCTCCTGACATGCCTCAAGGCGCTGCAGCAACTTAGTTGTACTCGCACTGTGCCCGGTATACCCCGCGATGAGTTGTAGCCCCTTGGGCCACGGGATCCGACGACTGCGAACATCGACAGGCTTACCTGCATCCAGAGAACGGGGTTGATATTCTACCAATCCTCCGTGACTAATCGTTGCCACATCGTAGCCAGAACCGCGACCGCCCTGCGCTTCCCGATGGACGGTGATCGCAAGGTTTATAAACTCCGCAGTATTTATACTCTTTCCAAGTCTCTGGTACATACCCGCCATCGCAGCGACGGTTGCACTCGCGCTCCCACCAACACCCGGTTTTTCGTTGCCGGACCCGTATGCAGTGACCGGCTCAAACCGAATCGTACCCGGTCGACAGGCACTTTGCTCAAACCGCTTGAGAACAGCCAAAACGCCCGTCGCCGCAAAAAGCAGCGGCGCAGGTGGGGGACCGTCGCTCAACTGCCAACGGATGCCGAGGTCTTCCCTCTCCAGCCCCCACTCTTCAGAATCAGAGACGTGTACTGATAAACCTGGACTTACCGCGACCGCTACCGCCATACCGGATGGGCTCAGCACCGAGTATTCACCGGCTAGCATAAGCTTTCCGCCGACCGTTATGCGTCCAGTCCAATCACTCATGATGCCTCTATAATCATGGCACCAGCTCCGGGCCTAGCCGCTACGAGCTTCTTCACGACACGCAAATCTAACAGCGCGTTACGGACGGCTGCAGTCGCGTCTGGCTCGCAAAACACCTTGATATTGGGGCCCGCATCGGCAGTGAAAAACGCAGGAACGCCATCTAATTGGAGTTTCCGAACGGCTTCGATTACCTGCCAGCTGCCAGACTGAAGATAGACCAGAGGAGGATCTGCGGCCTGCATATCCGCGTGCATCCGCAAACAGGAACGCTCGGTCACACGCCGCAGAAGTTCAAAATCTTTCGCCTGAATCGCTTCTTTCGCGAGGGCTATATCTGGTAGAACCGCGTCAAGACAAGCCTGGTGATACGGACTGGTCTTTTGCGTATGTAACATTCCATCCGTGCTCCCGACAGCCTTCTTTCCGGCAGAAACGACAGCCACGACCACCCGTAAATCCCAATGTGATTCATGCGCAACGGGACGGGCATGAGAATCTTCACCATCGTCCCGGACGCCACGCATCCACTCTACATATCCACCGTAGATACTCCGACAAGCAGAACCCGAGCCTCGCCTTGCCAACGCGGAGATTTTCGCATCC
>PKDL01000133.1 GCA_002863065.1 Pseudomonadota bacterium | reverse complement strand
GAAATCGTAAGTAGTGAGTCACCGCAATTACACACTTGCACGTCCGACTGAGCGATTGCCCCAATGGCCTTTCCGCCAAACTCGAGTTGCGACGGCGTCACCTCGATACACGGCACATTTTGGTTACCCAAAATCAACACGGAATGTTTGTTTTGTGCGTCGTTACAGAACAGCACAAATTCGCCTTGCGCAGCGGTAGGAGTCTGTGGGCTAAACGTGAGGGATACCGCTGCCACATCACCCGGCGCGACGGTAAGAGGCTCTTCCAACGCCACTTTCTGTTGGGTGATTTCCGACACCGGATAAACCGTCTCCCCAAAAACTACTGCAAAATCAGGATGACCCGTAATCACAAACCCGTCGCAAATTAACGTCGTCGTTCCAGTATTCGCAACCGATACCGTGCGCTCTGAGGACGTTCCCTCGTTGACCGTCCCAAAGTCCAGCGCGGCTGGGGTGACTTGCGCTACTGCGTTTGGAGCTTGCTCCGTGATGGCCACACTGAATTCGTTTCCGTCTATATTATTTTCCACCCGAACGAGAAGAGTAGCAGTGCGGGACAGGAACTGAGCCTGCCGCCGATACTGAATATCAACGAATTGACGGCGTTCATCTTCCGCCACATCGATGGTGTCAAATGGCCGTATCACAAACGGAGTTTGCAGCTCCATCAGCTCGAACGCTTCACCCTCAGGGTCTCCGCCCTCCGGTTCGTTATACAAGAGCTCGACAGCAACAACAGTGACGTCGCCCTGGCCTACGTTGGTTAGCTCAACTTGCACGGTTTTTGTGTCACCGACCGAAATTTCACCAGCCAATACGCTCACAACGTCGGATGGATTAAGCTTTAGACTTCCCGCATTCGAGACGCTGAGACCACCGGCACCCTCGTCATCTGGACAACATGAAATGACGGTGGCCAGTGATAAGGCTGACACTAGTAGCCGGTTTAGAGATACCAAATTCACCACTCCCAGGGGCCATATCCGACATTCAGAGAACCCCTTGCGTGTAAAGATGCGCGCTGCGCACAGGATGTTCTACTAGAAATGGTAGACAGCTGCAGCCTGAGTTTCCACTACCCACTGATTTCGCTCGACTACGTCGTTGAACATAGGGATGTAACTTATCTGCCCCGTCATGCCGATGCTAAAGCGTTGTCCGAACTTCCAATATGCTCCAACCACCCCACCCACTGAAATAGTCGACATATTCTGTGTCGCGACGTTCGGGGTATCGATGTCTCGGTGCAACCATACGTAAGCAACCCTCGGACCGACCGACAACGAGAGCCGGTCAATGTCAAACCGGTATGGTACCGCCACGCCAACCTGTAATTGCGTAAGTGTTTGCCGCACGCTTTCTGTTCCAAGAGACACCCGCTGACCCATGCTCGCCACCCCGATATCAAAGCGCAGATCCAGACCTGGAATGCGATCTAAGTCTGTGAAGCCTACGGCAAGAGAAAAGTACGGCATTGGTCCTACCAATTCCGCGCGGACATCCTCTGAGCCGAAGGTTTGCACTCCAATCAGTGCGGACAAAGTAATGCCTGCGTCCTGGCCCTTACGTAAGTAGGACGAAAGCGAGACCTCTTCTAAGGTGTCTGCCTTAAGTACGACCTCTGAGCCCACCACCGCTTCAAAGGTGCCGCGTGACACACGCTCTTTCGAGCGTCGATAGACATCGATCGGCCCCGCAGGCACGACTACGGACACATCACGTGTGCGTCGCTCATCTAATTCGGCAAGGACCTGACCCGCACGCGGAGAATACAGAATCCAACGAGCGTCATCACCACTGGCAGCTAATCGCACTCGGGCGCGATGTTTCGACAACTGCGTCAAAATAACATCTGAACCGCCCTGAAATGCGATATCTACTGTTGGGTGCTGCGCTATCGGCGCTTTGGAAGCCGTGTGCTCCAGCGTTCGAGCATAGGCATATCGATAGGCTTCTCCCAAAGTAACGCTTCCGCTTTCATCTTCATCCGCGGCACCTCGGAGTCCACTCACCAGATGATGTGTAAAAAAGGAGCCCCGAATCTCATCGGACTCTTGACTTTCTTCCCCACGAGCGCTGCTCGTAAGGATTGCATATCCCTCTGCCCCTAGCGCTTCGTCTAACTGGAACGCAATGCGCTTCTTACGCGTGCGAACGCCCCCTTTGTCTCGAATAGCTGCCCCCGAGTGGCAGGCATCTACGACCGCCAAGCGAAGGTTCGCCTTCGACCGTCTCATCCACTTTCTAAGAAGCTGCAGGTCGAACCCCGTCTCTGTCATCTCCAGCTCAGCCTCATTGGCATGACCTGAGTAATACAGAAACAATGCAGCATCCCCACCTTCACTCCGGTGCTGTCGAATCCGCCGCTCCAGCCTTTTCAAGGCTGCGCGTACTTCATATGCATTGGGATCATCCGCAAGAAGCACCAGGTCGTCTTCAGATACCCCGCCAAGTTCACGCAATACGTGGGCCATCTTTCGTGCATCCGCCCCCGCATGCTGCAAACGAATCTGCCCAAAACCACCCACATTCGCGCCAACAACCACAGCAAACCGCCTGACAGGTCGTTGGCTGGCGTCAGATTGACTGCAGTAAAAGATTACCGAAAGTACGGTGATCATACCGAGACATCGGACCAAATGATCGCTTGGCGCTATGGACGTTTCTCGAAGCAAACGCGCTCCAGTGACATTCCTTCTGCCTCGGCAGGTGTCCCTCTGATGATACTTCTGACGACCCCGCCTGTCAGCGGCGAGGTTGAGAAGAGCGCAATCATACACTCCATCCCAGTCGATTCATCCAACCGTACTGAATCCGGTAGGCTGATTCCTGTACCAACGCCTACCAGTATGCTTGTCGCATCCCATCCATCCGGATAGTACGGAGTCAACGTGCCACTGGACTCCTCACCAACCACAAACACATGGTCGTAGCCCACGGTATCTACGGAAAAGAATATCTCACTGCCGGAGCTCAGGACCGAACGACTGTCAACGGGCTGCCCATCCACCTCTAAAAATAACGATCCTCCAGCATGTCCCATTGGAGTCGTTCCGCCTACACCCTTGGTACGAATATCGGTAACCGAGCTCTTCTGCATCTCGGGACTGTAAAAGACAAAACCTGCCACTGCAGTTGACAAAATGAACCCCAATCCCGCCAACCAAGACGTCCAGCGCAAACGTTTTTCAGTCCGAGCCCGCAGCACTCGCTGTTCGACCTGGAGTGCAAATACCCGCCAAGGCTGACGGTCGAGAAACTCGCATCGCTCGTATGCCACCTCGGGATCACCCAGGCGCAGGAGGCGCATCGAACCTTCGCCGCGGGTTTCTTCGAACGCAGCAAACGCATCGTCCCACACATCGACTGTCGTTAGTTTTTCAGTCATGAAATTGCGCTCCTCTCGGCTGGAACGGATACAGTCGCCCCGCCGTCCAACCTCGATCGAGCTTGGATAAGAAATCTTTTCAGAATACGCCGAACAGTCGGCGCAGAAATCCCAATATTATCTGCGATTTGCGCTGCGGTTCGTTCATCAAAAAAGTAACTCACCACCACTTCCTGAGTGCGAGAATCTACGCCGTTCAGAAGGTATCGTAATAAGTTTCGATTCTCCGCTAATCGCGCGATGAATATGGATGGTGAGCAATCGGCCAGTTCACGGATATCATCGATGTGTATGTGATTTCGATATCTACGAGCCCGAATACGATTAAGGCAGATATTTGTGGTTACTCGATTGAGCCACGCAAGCGGAGGACGCTCAGGGTCAAGTGTTGGGCGGTTCTTGACGACACGCACGAACACTTCTTGAAGTGCATCATACGCTTCATCTTCGCTCCCTAATACGTTCTTGCACCGTGTGAATAGATAGTGCCCATACTGCACATACAAGCTCTCAATATCAGCATCCAGCATGGCTAAATGACGACCTCCAGAAAGTATTACCCGCCAGCAGTAATGAAGTGATCATCAGCGAGCTTTTTGTGCTTGCAGCCATGAAAACGAGCTACATCAAATTAATTGGATCCACATCGATAGCCAACCTGGCTTGTCCAACCAGTTGATGATCGCGCGGATCGAGCGTTCTCAAAATACGATGCAGTGGACCTCGCTGGTCACTACGAAGCTGAATTACGAATCGCGAGCGCCCCTTCAATCTATCAATTGGCGCAGGGACCGGGCCCATGACGTGTACTCGTAAGCCTTCGGCCTGTACCAAGGATCTGGCATGCTGGCCGACGCGATCAGCCACACGGTACGCCTCTTCGGAATCCAGTGCATCAATCCGGCACCACACTAAATACCCGTACGGAGGGAAGCCACGCCGTTGACGATTATGGCGCTCTTGGACCACAAATCCATCAAAGTCATGCTCAAGAGCCCGCTTCAAACTGTAATGCTCTGGATCGTACGCTTGCACTATCACACGTCCTGGTAGTTCGTGCCGCCCTGCTCGTCCCGCAACCTGTGTCAGGAGCTGGAAAGTGCGCTCAGATGCGCGAAAGTCCTGCATACGAAGCATTTGCTCTGCCAACAGCACGCCTACCAACGTCACCGATGGAAAGTCGTGTCCTTTCGCCACCATCTGCGTCCCAACGAGAATGTCTATCTGTTGCGCGCGAAATCGGTCTAGTAACTTGACCAGCGATTTTCCGCGAGTGGTGTCCCGGTCCATTCTAGCCACTCGAGCCCCAGGAATCGCCTCTGCAAGTACTTGCTCAACCTGCTCTGTACCAGTGCCCACTTGAGACAATGTCTCCGATGTGCAGCTTGGACACGCTGAAGGAATACCCTCAGTATATCCACAGTAATGGCAAATGAGACGCCTCGTCGATCGATGGTACGTAAGAGAAACAGAACAATCCGGGCAGTCCACAGATGAGCCACAGGTTCGACAGAGCAAAAAATTCGCGTAGCCGCGGCGATTTATAAAGATGATGGCTTGTTCTTTGCGGCGTATTGTTTCTTCCAAGGCATCCAGAAGCGGCTGAGAGACTAAAGCCTCCTTATGCACTGGGGCGTGAACTTTTAAGTCAACTAACTCGGTGACCGGGAGAGGCCGATTGGCAATACGCTCAGGTAAATCAATCCGTTTGAGACGTCCTCGCTCGGCATTGAGTACCGTTTCCAATGACGGAGTTGCCGAACCTAGAACCACGCTGCACTCTTCGATAAGTCCTCGCTTCAGAGCCAGGTCCCGCCCATGATAGCGAGGCGACTCGTCCTGCTTGAATGAACTCTCATGCTCTTCGTCCACGACAATCAGTTGCAATCGCGGTATGGGAGCAAATAAGGCTGACCGTGCACCCACTACGACCGGCCGTAGTCCCCTTTTGATCAGCTTCCACTGATCCAGTCGCTCTCCATTCGTGAGCCCTGAATGTAAGACAGCGACTTGATCGCCGAATCTTGCACGAAAACGCCCTGCCAGCTGCGGTGTCAATGCGATTTCCGGTACGAGGACGATTCCCCCTCCCCCTTTCGCAAGTACATGTGCAAGCGCATGAAGGTACACCTCGGTTTTTCCGCTACCGGTGACCCCGCGTAACAAAAAGCCCTGGTACGCCAACGAGTCTACTGCGGCTGTAAGCTGCGTGACAGCGGCTCGCTGTGCGTCTGTTAGAGCTGGCGGCGTATCCCGTTCAAGCTCGGCGCCGCGCCATGGGTCCCTAAAAACCGTACGGCGAGAGATGGTAGCTACACCCAGGTCTGTGAGGCGCCGAACTGCACCCGCATGGTTCTTGATTCTTTCCTTTAGACTCGGAACCACCTGCGGGCCATCATTTTGCAGCAGTTCGTATAAAGTTTGAGGCCCAGCCCCTGCCTTCAACGTCACTTCTAAAGGCTCGCCATTCAAACTCACCACATTGACGGTTTTTGCCGTCGCGCTTGGACGGTCTAACTCGTACTGCAGCTCGACTAGACCGGCCTTTTCCAGTCGCAATAGAACGGCGGTACTACAATCGAGACTCCGAAAAGATTTCGGACCATCTACGAGTTTGGTCAGCAACGGCTCCGCGTCGAGTGAGCCTTCACCGAGTGGTGTAATCGCAGCATAACGCGATTCAGTGATATTGAACGCAGCGGGTAGGCCGGTTCGAATCGCATCGCCTAATGATGCCCGATAATACGTCGCTAAGAATTCGAAGAGCTGCAACATATGCGCGTTGAACAGCGGCTCTGCATCCATCAAATCGGAAATCGCCTTCAGCTTCCAATCAGCGGGTACTTCGACATCACGAGCGACTACATAGCCCGTAATGCGGCGATTGCGACGCCCCATTGGAACCAAAACTCTGGAACCTATTTGACATGCATGCACCCATTCATCTGGCACCGAATAGGTGAGCGGTGCTGACGGTCCGCGCGGGATCGCGATGGATGCGTTCGGTGTCATTGTTCTTCGATCCAACGTACTGAGGCCTTTGCAGGCTACTCTAAGTCACACCAATAGCGAAGTGAGTACTTCCCGGGGATGTTCCGGCATGCTAGAGGTCAGCAGCACAGCGAAACCCGATCGTATCCTCAACGTAGGTTGCAGGAAAGACGTAACGAACCCAGGCGGGTGCTGCGTAGTCACGATTGGCAAAGCTATTACCTTTCACGACTACCATATCTTTTTCCCCAAAGAGCTCATGTGCCTCTTCGTCACCGCCGTCGTGTTGCTGCCATGGCGAATCGACCCACTCAGATACATTGCCATGCATGTCCATCACGCCGAAAGGCGATTTGTCTCCTGAGTAGCTACCTACTGGCCACGGGTGAATAATTGCGTCTTCATCGAACGACTCTTCAAATTGCTGCCACTCGGCTAGATTTTTCAGAGGACCACTGAACCGCTCCACTGTATGTGCTTTGCGCCCGTCCCAGTCACTGCCCCATGGATACACATTTCCGGAAGCTCCGCGCGCCGCTTTCTCCCATTCCTCCTCCGTCGGTAGACGCTTACCAGCCCATTTACAATAGCTCCTAGCGTCCTCCATCGTGAGCATATTGACGGGACGATTGGCCATACCTCGGGGGAATTCTTTTTCTCTCCAACTGTAGTCCTTCGCCCACTCATCTACCAATTCTGGTTGCCGGTGGTCGGTTTCCTTGATGAAGGCTCGGTATTGCGAATTTGTCACTTCATATCGATCGATTCGAAAAGCATCTACGAACACACGTCGTTCGGGAGACGATACCGGAAACTTATCCGTCCCCATGGTGAACTCACCAGCAGGAATCGTGACCATATCGTCCACCGGATGTTCGGCTTGGTCTCTCGGAGCTGTGACCTTGATCTCCTCTATAGGTGCACGCTCGGTTGGATACCCTACAAACGGATGCTGTTCGTCATGCCACTGGTTGGGAGACTCCGGATCAGCACGTTCATCCCGTTCTTCGTGCGGCGTTAGAGCGACGACACCTTCCATTCCTGGGTCCACTTCAGGCTCACCATCGGTGTCGCCATCGGCCGATGCAGTCGTGGCCGAATCGTCAGATGACCCTTTCTTGAGGATAACGGCACGAATGCCAAATCCCACGCCAACCAGCCCAATTACGACGAGGATGGGCGTGATCCACTCTTTCATTTTTGTTCAAGCTCCCTCGGTGCATTCGATACACCATCGCGTCGGCATGGCTGAAACGTATCAGAGCGATATGACGACATGAAGCGATAGCCTTGAAGATGAATCGTTATCATGCGGCATCCCACAATTCAGCGGCTATCCGCGTTAGCTTCTGCCGCGAATTCTCCTTGCCGAATACATCTGGCCGCTCTTCAATACAGACAGCGCATCCAACGCATTTGGAATAATCGATTTGCGGCCCCGGAAAGATAGCGCCAGTCGGACATAGCCGAGAGAGCTCAACATCAGACACTCCACGGGCTTTTTGCCGAACAACGGGTTTGGGGCGGCCGCGTACGCCATACTTCAATGTCTGAAGGAACCTACTCAAAGGCGGAAACGTAATAATTTGGGTACGTAACCCAGAATCCGGGCGAGGGCGCTCAAACGCTTTTACCGGTAATGGCGCCGTGCTGGGATGCATTACCCAAGCTCGCTGCATGTCACCGAGGCCAGCCTCATTGGCCTGGCGGATATGATGAATTTCCTCGGGTTCGAAGCCCATCACCATACTTGCGACCGCATCGACACTTACCGAATCCAATCCGCCTATCACCACCGACATGGGTACCGGCCGACCTTGCGTCGGTCCGTGTCCCTCCATCGCAATGCTGCCATCAATAAAAGTAGCCCGTATCCGCGTCCGTAAACGCTTATATAGCTCCACAACATCCTCTTCGACGCCACGAAGGTGAAACCCATGACGGTCCGCCGGCGATAAAAACCCCATCAATCCCTTTAACGTGAGGGTGGCTTTCGTCCGGTTGTGAGTCTTGAGCTTCGGCAGGCAGATGATTCCATCCGCAGAAAGTGCCGCCATATGGACCTTATAAATGCGCGATGCAGTGTCGTGTTTTAGCGGTCGAAGAGGCATTCCGTCTTCTCGGGCGTCGATGAGTTCAACATCGAGCCGACGCGATAATTCGCGTACACCGGTGACATCTACCACTTGATTGAAATCGTGTATGTGACTGGGACCTTCCAAAATAATCGGTTTCGCACGACGCTTTCGAATATGAGCGACTGTGTCCTCTATCATCCAAAGGGAGGTAGTCGCTCCCGTTTTTTCAGGCATCGGTGCACAGAGATTCGGCTTTATCGCAATGACCTCTTTCGTACGAATACGCACCATAGACTGCAACATAGCCCGGAAGCCTTCGCGTAGCTGCTCTGGGTCGTGATGCCGAAGGACATGCACCTTTTCTAGATCATGTGAAGCGGTACTCGAACGATTGGGCATGTAATTCGTCTTCTTTTTTACCCGCCATTGCTTCGACGCCGCGCGTTTGTAAGTACAAATCGCAACGCCCGACTCAATGGGGGAAACGTAATGATTTGGGTCCGTAACCCGGAATCAGGTCGTGGACGCTCAAAAGCCTTGACGGGAAGAGGAATTCCTTCGGGATGCATTACCCAGTCCCGTTGCATGTTTCCAAGACCCGCCTCATGGGCTTGCCGAATGTGATGGATCTCCTCTGGCTCGAAGCCCATAATCATGCCTGCCACGGAATCAACACTGACGCAATCTAGGCCACCGACCACGACCGCCATTGGTACCGGGCGGCCTCGGGTCGGACCGTGCCCTTCCATGGCAATACTGCCATCGATGAAGGTTGCCCGGATTCGAGTGCGAAGACGTTTGTATAGCTCGACTACATCCTCTTCGACACCGCGCCGATGAAATGCGTGCCGGTCCGCCGGTGACAAGAAACCCATGAGTCCTTTGAGGGTAAGTGTTGCTTTTGTACGGTTGTGGGTCTTCAACTTGGGCAAGCAGATAATCCCGTCCGCGGACAACGCCGCCATGTGGATCTTATATATCCGCGACGCAGTATCGTGTTTGAGCGGTCGGAGAGGCATCCCGTCTTTACGAGCATCGATAAGCTCTACATCTAATCTCTGCGCTAATTCACGGACGCCCGTTACATCGACAACTTCATCAAAGTCACGAATGTGGCTCGGACCTTCAAGGATGATGGGTTTTGCTCGGCGTTTACGGATATGAGCGATAGTATCTTCGATCATCCACAGAGAAGTGGTCGCTCCCGTATGCTCCGGCATGGGGGCACAAAGGTTCGGCTTGATAGCAATGACTTCCTTGGTTCGTATGCGTACCAGCGACTTCAACATCGACCGGAAGCCTTCGCGTAGCTGCTCCGGATCGTGATGCCGAAGGACATGTACCTTCTCCGGATCGTACGGCGCTTCGGTGGTACGGGTGCTCATTGGCTTGTCCTTTGCTATTGCTTACCGGTGGCTCTGCGACGTAGATTCGATAAGAGAAATCGTGCGCTTAGCGAAAAAAAGCGTGCCTCTTGCTGAAGATTTGCCGGCATGCCTATCAAGCGATTGCTCGCGAAGCGTGCCAAGAACTTCGGTCGGAATATCATTTCTCGATAAAATCGTTTTTGAAACGCGAACAGTTCTGGAGTCGGTACTTCCGATACATTGATGATTTTATTGTAATGGGAAAACTCATCGGGACTGCGGTCGTCTACCGTCTTGAATACTTCCTCGTAGTAGGGTGAACCGGGATACGGGGTAAAAAAACCGACTTGAAGAAGGTCCGGGTCCAGCTTTTTAGCTAGCTTCAGAGTCATCTCCATTTCTTCAAGCGTCTCGGTGGGATTAGCGAGTAAGTAGAAGTTGACCAAGAACATCCCGGCATCTCGCACGAGACGTGTCGCTTCGAGCGCATCTTCCACTGTTTCTCGTTTACGCAGGACCTTCAATACACGAGGTGATCCTGATTCAATCCCCATGCTAACGGTACAACAACCGGCAGCACGCATCGCAGTCAGCAATTCTCGGTCGACGCAATCAGCGCGGGTTTGCACCGTCCAGGATATCTTGAGACCTCGACGTTGAATTTCTTCGCATAGAGCCAATACATGGTCTCTGTTTACGGTAAAAATATCGTCTTTAAAGTGTAAAACCGTGGCACCGAGTCTCGCGAGATACTCCATCTCGCCTGCGATATTTTCGGCACTCCGATAGCGCATTTTCCGGCCATAGGAGTTCCGCAGTGTTGGCGAGCAATACAAGCATGGATATGGACAGCCGCGGCTGGCCATTAGGAAGCCCCAGCGGCGCCGTGTGCGGACATCAGTCGGATGAAATACCGTGTATTCACCGCGCATGAACAACTCGTGCCGAGGATAGGGCAGAGCATCGAGGTCTTCTCGCAGTGGGCGTGGAGGAGTTCGTCGAAGGCCACCGTCACCATCTGGAAGCGCGATCCCGTGTACGTGCTCGAGACGACCCATGCTCCAGCCTTCGACAATCTCGGCAATCGACTCCTCATATTCGTACAAAGGACAGGCTTGGAATGGGCTATTTGCGTGCAGGTAGTCCTGCGGCCTCGCCGTTGCATGTTGTCCGCTTGCAACCAATAAGGCGTCCGGAAGGATTTCTCGTGCCACGACACCCATGCGAATTATGGACGGAACGGCGGTCGTGATCCCGTGAAGTACAACGACATCTGGCCGCATCGTACGCATCGTCCGTATGACATCGCTACGCATGTACGCGCCTGTTTCGGAGTCTAGCAGGGTGACATGGTGCCCATTCTGCTCCAATAAGCTCACAGCATATCCCAACTTGATCGGAGCCATCACATTCTCTGGATGGGCTTTCCGAATCTCGGCCCAGGACGCGATGCGAACTATCAGCACCTTGGCACTGAATGTCCGCAATGACGTGTCGCTGGTTCGAGATGTTAGGGATGTAATGCTCATGCGCCTCCTACACTCATGTTTAGGCATTATCCACAGGTTGCCTATCTTTGGAACTGCATACCGAAGATGGCACTATACGGCTCAATGGTGCGTAAGCAATGCTGTGCGTTGGAGTTGCAATATTTCTATCATCATCTTGTGTAATTACAGAGCACGGGTGCGGCAGTCTGCAGCCTAATTCAGCGGGTAATCAGGCTCTCGTGAAAAGCTGCGTCCTTCCACCGAATTACTGACCAGCGATACGGACCCCCCGCTTGGGACACTGTCGATGCGTTGTGGTGGGAATTGCATCAAGTGCGCGGGGCGCGGTGAAAGGAACTAGCCCGTGAGAGCGTCCACGGCGGCAATAATCTGCAACAGTGTGAAAACGTGTCACATAATCCACGCTAAGGACAGGTTTCTGCGCCTCAATAACGGGCTCTAGCTGATTCAACGTCCAGCTCACGTCCACCGGCGAGTTGAGTATATCGCCATCGAACCATAGGTCTTCGATCGCTTGCGCGTCGATAGCCGTCAAATACGCAGTATTCGACGCGAGCTCGGGAGCGTTTTGGGCAATAATCAAGAAGTCTGGATTTACTCTACGAGCGGCACGCGTGAGAGAAAGTACGAATTCGATCATTCGTTCTTTTGCATCCACCACGCCCTTGCGGTCCCAATACTCCCAAGCGTCAAGCAGGTCGAAATACGCCCCGTCGTAGCCTGCTTTAGCTAATCGACGAATTGCGCGATGCATTTGCCGTTGCCACTGTCCATGCCAGTACTTGACCTTGTAGTTCCCCTGCCAGCGCATATTTTCGGGACCAAGCCATGCGGGAGCTTTCACTGCCCAGGAACTATCCCAGTAAGACCGATAGTCTTCAGCTTCGCCGATTGAAAGGTAACTCACGACATACTTGTTGGCCTTTTTTAGAACAGCTGGAGAAATACCCGATTCTTTCAACTCATCCGCATCCACTACCAAGAGGTCCACACCTAGCGACTCTAACGTACGCTGGTCGTAATTCTGCAGCTGGTAGGCCCAGCTACCGACTTGAAGCGGGCTTCGAGCCGCACCAGCAAAGGAAAGACACAATACAAATAAACCCAAAACGCTGGTCCATATGTGCTTTGCAGGTGCTTGGATTCTCAAAGTTTCAGCTCCAGTTAGCGGCTCATGACACACCGTACGAGTTGGAGTCTGGGGATGCAGACCAAGACCCTTCGCACCGCGATTGAGCGGACATCTTGTGTACTTAGCAGTACCCATGCCAATCCCCTTCCACACCACAAATGCCGCTAAGGGTCTGCATTTACTTACGTTTTCCCTTCTTCTTGTTTTTCTTAGGGATGGGTCCTTTCTTACCCCCCTGGGGTGTTTTAACCTTCTCGGGTTCGTATATTTCCCCTGGATTCACGAGTCCCATCGCAACGGGTCCGGATGGCTGCTGAGTCTTCAGAGCGTATGCGACCAGCCCCAACCCAAACAGGGCGAATGGAATCGATAAGTACTGGCCCATCGTCAAAGTCGATGTTGATTGAAGCGTCTGATGTGCCTTAAAGAACTCCACACCGAACCGACAAATAAAGTACGTCGTGAAAAATACTCCGGTTATTAGCCATCGCGGGCGCTTCTCTTTGCCCGCAATCCGGTCCACAAGAAGCAATATGAGAAGAATCCCCAGTCCAATAGACGCTTCATAAAGCTGTGTTGGGTGGCGCGGAATGGGCGGATTGTCATGCCGGGGAAGGCATACTGCCCAGCTCACATCGGACGGACGCCCGACGATCTCCGAGTTGAAAAAATTACCCATACGAACAAAAAATGCACCGCTTGCACAGGACCACATAAAGCGGTCGAACATTTCCCCGATCGGAATACGGTACCGCCGTGCAAAGAGAATTATTGTGACGATAAGACCCACTGTGGCCCCATGAGACGACAGTCCTGCTAACCCCTTTCGTATATCGATCAGATAGATGGGGTCAGAAAGGACCCGCTCCCACTCATAGAAGAAACGATGACCGAACCAGGAGCCGATAATAACGCCCCCGACAGCCCAGTTGACGAAGGTAGCGGCTACCTCTCGATCTCTTCCACCACGTTGCATCTGCCACGCAAGCAGCAGGTACCCCACGGAGAAGACACCCAAAAAAGCAAGTCCATACCACCGAATTTTCAGGGGCCCGATGATGTCGAACAACACCGGGTCGACATTCCATGTCCAACATGCTGCGCTCACAATCGCTTCTCCCAACGTCTGCGGAATACGTATGCCGCAGCAAGTAGTGCTAGTAGAACTACAGCAGGCACCAACATGGCGCGCCGAGTACGAGCAGGGTCGATCGGTTCTTCACCCATAGCGCGCCCAGGAGGGTCAATTGCTAGCGCGGATGCTGGGATGTCGATATGACCGCGCACGGTTCTATCTGTAGCCTTCCTCGCCCTGCGCCATAACCCATCGACAGTACGAGCGCGAAAGGCATCGGGAACTGCATCGTAACGTATGGTTATATTTGGTAGTCGCTTCCAATAGGTCGTCGATTCATTGCGTACAGCGCCTGCCATCCACTGGACTGCATGTAGGGAGTTTGCTGGTATATCAGACGATAAAGAAAGTGCAGTAGCGACTTCTGGCGCTGGTACTTCATCACCGAGGCTCCAGCCCCAAGCACTGTAATCACCTTCTAAATGCAGACTTGCCACCGCCTGGCTTGGACGACTTATGCCCCGCGAATTACGCTCGATGGGTACCGTGGCAACTACGATGACCAGGCTAAGTATTGATTCACCTTCATCGAGCCGACACTGCACCGGTAACTGCCACCCGGCACCGAACTCCTCCGTCTTCAAGAGCGCTTGCACTTGGACGTTCTCCGCAGGAAGCGGTTTACCATCAATCCAGCCCTGCGCAGCTAACGGTAATTGAAGGTCCAGTTCGTTATCGACAGGTGACCGATACCTGAGTCCCATGGTGACTGTTACCGGTGCACCAGGATTCGAGACTGTGTAGGTTTGTTCGATAACGGCCATGTCTGGTAGCAGCTCTGCCCTAATGCTTATGCGCCGTAGCTCAACTGGAGGCCCGCGCCAGGTAGGTTCGGAAGCGAATCCAGTCGGTCCCTGCAGAACAGGCACCGTTGGCGTGGCCTCAACCGGTAATGCCCAGCTCGGTAGCAGCACAGCAAACAAGGCTGTAGCCGTGCGTCTAACTGATCTCGTAGATTCAATCTGCATCGTTCTCCAACAGTTTCGGCTCTACCGGCCTACGTTGGACTACGCAAGAATATGACCTTTTTCCGTTACCTTAGAGCTGCTCATGCACTGCTACAGATCGAGTTATCTCGTCTGCAGGGCCCATACCCCAGCCACCACGATCCCGCTCTCTAAATGAGGCCCTCGTCGTTTCAATGCGGCCGCAGGTCATTGTATCAGGTGACACTCCGGAGAAACGAAAGCATGTCGTCGGATACACCGATTTCTACGGAATCGCCCCGCTTTATATCCGAAGCAATGATTTGTTCAGCCAACGGATCGACAATCAATCGCTGAATAGTGCGTTTGAGTGGCCGGGCGCCGTAAACAGGGTCATACCCCTCGTCGGCAATTAAGCGCCGCGCATCCGCAGAGAGCGTTACACTAATCTGCTGCTCAGCCAGGCGTTCCTGAACCCGTTGGAACTGAATATCAACGATATGCTCAAGGTGCTCCCGACTCAGGTGATTGAAGATCACCAAGTCATCGATCCGATTGAGAAACTCTGGTCTAAAACGCTTCTTCAATTCGGCGTGCACCTGCGCTGTCATCTCGTCTCGATCCGTATCACCGAGCTCCAGAATCGCGTGACTGCCAACGTTTGAAGTCATAATGAGGATCGTATTGCGTAAATCGACTGTGCGTCCCTGGCCATCCGTCAAGCGTCCATCATCAAGTACTTGGAGGAGTACATTGAACACATCGCCATGCGCTTTTTCAATTTCATCAAACAAGACCACAGAGTACGGGCGTCGGCGAACGGCCTCTGTCAGCTGACCTCCCTGATCGTAACCAACGTAGCCGGGAGGAGCCCCAATCAATCGGGATACGCTATGCTTCTCCATATATTCGCTCATGTCGATACGCACCATGGCGGTGTCATCGTTAAACAAGAACTCAGCGAGCGCGCGGACCAACTCGGTTTTCCCCACCCCCGTTGGACCAAGGAAAATAAACGAGCCAACGGGGCGATTCGGGTCTTGTAGTCCGCTCCTAGCCCGCCGTACTGCGTTCGCTACCGTACGCAGCGCCGGTTCTTGGTTGACAACGCGTTCGCCTAACCGCTCTTCCATATGAAGTAGCTTCTGGTTTTCGCCCTCCAACATTTTTGACACTGGAACCCCAGTCCAGACGGACACGACCGCAGCGATCTCTTCCTCCGACACTTCTTCTTTCAGAATCCGGCCTTCAGATTGCAACGACGCGAGCATGTCCTGGCGTTGTTGCATTTCATCACCCAAAGCGGGGATTTCTCCATACAGAATGCGACTCGCCTCACCTAAATCACCCCGCCGTTGCGCCTGTTCGGCCTGCGTTCGCAACTCTTCTGAGCGTTCCTTCGCCTGATTTATCGCGACAATGATCTCCCGCTCACGATGCCATTGAGCCTTCAATCCTGCGGCTTGCTCACTAAGCTCAGCGACGTCGCGCTCAATCTCAAGTAATCGCTCAGCCGAGCGTGGATCGTCTTCCTTTTTCAGGGCCTCTCGCTCAATCTCCAGCCGCATGATCGCTCGCTCAGCCTGGTCAATCTCCGTCGGCATCGATGCAATTTCTATGCGTAGACGGCTGGAAGCTTCATCCACTAAATCAATCGCCTTATCAGGTAAGAAACGGTCCGATATGTACCGGTCGGATAAAGTAGCTGCCGCTACGAGCGCAGCATCCTTAATTTGAACCCCATGGTGGATCTCGTACTTCTCCTTCAATCCTCGGAGTATCGTGATGGTGTCTAGCACCGACGGTTGTTCAACAAGAACCGGTTGAAACCTACGCTCGAAAGCGGCGTCTTTCTCAATATGCTGCCGGTACTCATTGAGAGTCGTCGCGCCAATACAATGTAGTTCACCACGAGCTAATGCTGGTTTGAGCATATTCGACGCATCCATAGCGCCGTCTGACTTTCCGGCTCCCATTAATGTGTGGAGTTCATCGATAAAGAGAATCACCGCGCCATCCGCGGCGGACACCTCTTTCAGTACAGATTTGAGGCGCTCCTCGAACTCTCCACGGTACTTCGCGCCAGCGATTAATGCGCCAAGGTCAAGAGATAGTATCCGCTTATTTTGGAGATTGTCTGGAACGTCTCGTGCGACAATTCGGCCCGCGAGTCCCTCAGCAATTGCTGTCTTTCCTACCCCAGGCTCGCCAATGAGCACGGGATTATTTTTACGACGACGATTCAACACTTGAACGACGCGCCGAATTTCATCATCGCGACCGATGACCGGATCAAGCCGTCCTTGCCGGGCCAGTGCTGTGAGGTCTTGAGTATACTTAGACAGTGCCTCGAATTGCTCTTCAGCGGACTGAGTGTCGGCTTGGCGTCCGCCCCGAAGTGATGCGATCAGTGCACTAAGTTTCGCGTGGGTAAGACCTGCCGCTACAAAAGCTTGCCCAAGAGGGTCATGCACTGCCTCTACCATCGCCAGAAGGAGGTGTTCGACCGTAACAAACCGATCGCCCATGGACTTTGCGGCTGCTTCGGCTTTCCCAAAAGTCTGGGTCAGCGTAGTAGACGCATAGACCTCAGGCTTCTCATAAGACTTCACAACTGGCAGCTGTTCGAGAGTCCGCGTTGCCGCAGATAGAATAGCCTCTACCGATACTTCAGCACGCCCCAAAAGTGACTGAACTACGCTTTGGGGTTCTTCCAGCATGGGGACGGCCAAGTGTGCAAGCTCCATCGATTGATGGTGCCGTTCTAGGGCTAGACGATTCCCGGATTGAATGGCCTGTTGAGCACTATGCGTGTACTTATCGAAATTCATTGAGAATTCCCTCCCAATAACAGCAGACCAACATTAGGTTCAGCTCGAACGCTGTCAACCGTGATGCGCAATTGCTGGGGTGAATTGGCGTGATGAAAGGATAAATAAAAGCGGTGCTCGTTCTCCAAATTGAGCGCCATGCGATGGCCCTATTTCGTGGGTTTGAAGTCCCAGACATCGACGGTTTCAGTCACCACAGCCTCAACAACAAACGGCATTTCCGCCGTTTTATTTTGCCACCAAAGGTCCATCTGGTCTCGGTAGTGTGGGCTGGTAACCGCTTCACTTTGCCCCCCAGGAATCACATTTGTTCGCCATACCGGTTCCGTCATGCGCATCACTTGCCGAATCGCTGGACCGTGGCTGTATCGAAAGTTTCGCCCAGACATCCCTGGATGTGATGCATCCACACTAAATAGGTCACCAGGTCGAGGGAACCCATGTGGGTGTTCCGAAGACGGAGGTACGTTGTACATAGAGAGAAGATTATGACGTAGCGTCAATGTATGGAGCAGTCCCCAACGCCACTGATCTATGTCACCTGTGCCGAAACCGCCATTTTCCGAGACGCCAACTTTGTCAGGGTTAGACAACCATGCAACCGTGTCGAACAGGGCCAGCATCATAATCTCAGCTTCTGATTCGACAATGTCAGGCGTAGAGCGCTTATCCCAAAGTCGGGACACACCCGCATTAGCGTCATACGTTGCCATGACCTCTGGGTTCTCCATCATTTTGAGAAGCAGACGTGACCGGAGGCTGTCCCCAATGCTACCCAACCCCTCTTCGTCAAGCGCGTGCTCGACTAGATAAGTAACCCACACGTTGAATACCGCGGTAGCAGCTGAATCAACTGCGTCTACGGAGCCGGACTGTGCCTCGAATCCAGAGGCCGCATTGAGGGTCCAGTTCTCAAGGAGCTCTTTGATTTCCGACATCTTCTCATTCCAAAAAGCGGATGCAGCCACATCGCTTCCGTCACTGGCGGCCGTGAGCGCTGCTAACAAGTGGGGCCGCATTCGAGCGCCCAAATTGGAATGATGGTCGGCCTGCACCGAGTCCATATCAGCCGGAGCCACCGGCTTATCTCGAGCGACTAGGTTCGCGATACGAGAAGATGCCCGCTCCATGCGGAACCCGGCGGCAAAATGTGCCCCGATATAATGCCCATCATTGAATGGATCACCGTCGAACGTAGTACCTGTCGGGTCTGAATTAGCCGTTACGAGATATCCTTGGCTTGGATTAAAACCTTGCGGTAGCTCTGCACGCGGTACAAAGCCATCCCATTCACATGTACCGTCGCCAGGCATCGGGAGGAACGGTGGATGGGTGTAATCACCTGCGGCAATATTGGCTCGGATTGGTAGCCTGTGCGATGGGTACCAGCCAATATTTCCCGATGTGTCTCCATATACAAAGTTCTGCGCTCCAACCCCGAAATTATCCATTGCTGCTTTGAACTCGTCCCAGTTTTTCGCATCGTTGGCGCGCGAAAACGCGATAAAATCGTCGGTGGCCTCGAACCCAGTCCACTTCCAACTCATACCCACTGGGTTGCCATTATCATCCTGATCGATAGTCCAAGGGATCATGGGTCCGTGATGCGGCACATCACGTAGTGTAATCGTGAGCGTACATACCGCTCCGTCCCCCTCAACAACGGACGTTTCGAGATTGCTCAACCACCCGGTAATGGCCTCCTCGCATGTAAGTCCGCCACGAACGAAGGTGAACACCTCGGTACGCACATCAAATGGAACGTCTTCACCCTGAAACTTCACACTGCTCCAATCGGGAGCAATTTCCTCCACGTAGGCGTCTGTCACATCACTGAAAAACACAGTGGCCCCCCACGCCACATGGCCATTAGTTCCCAGAGCGATACCTGGAGCGGCAGCAAATTGAACTCCCGCTACCTCGTAATCACCACCCGCTGGTTTCGTCGTTAGGTGTACCTGGTGAAAGACTGAGGGGTTCGACAACGATAAGTGTGTATCGTTGGCAACCAACGGCTTGCCACTCTCCGTAAAGGCACCGCTGACTACCCAATTATTGCTGCCATAATCAGGGCCGCGCATGACCTGATGCGGATAACTGAGCACTTCATCTCGTATTGTGCGCATCGCCCGAAGCGTTTTCGGCGTCAAGGTGCGCTTCAGCAATGGCTGCCGCAATGCTTTTCCGAGGCTAAAACTCGTGGCCGCTTTTCCTGGCTTCTTCGCTGCCAGCGGGAGTGTTGCCGTGAGATTCGAGGGGGTGAGCTCAAAGACATCCGCTTCGAGTCCTTCCAACGGGGTACCATCGTAGGCGCCTTGAATGGTAGCGGTAACTGACAGCATATCCTCTTCGTCAACCGCTCCGCCGAAGCCTAATTGCCAAGTTAGAAGTCGAACGATAGTCAACGTGTCAGCGGGAGTCCAAAGGTCGAGTGGATCAGTGAATGCAAGAAGCTCGGTCGACAGTTCTGATTTCGGTATAAGCCCATCGTTCCGTTGTTGTATGAACTCGTTCACACCTTCGGTATATGCCGCAATGAAATCATACTCTTCGGGGAATTCCGCCTTCGTACGTTCCGCCATCAATTCTGCGGTGGCTCGGAGCTTTAGAATCCGCAAAAGCACATCGCCAGAAAGCGCGCCTTGTCCTAATAACTCCGCTAATCGTCCACTACCGGCCATACGAAGCGAGTGCATCTGAAACAGTCGTCTGGCGGCAGTCACATAACCTTGAGCTCGAGCAACATCGAGCTTATTTGCACCGTACACATGGTGAATTCCTAGGCTGTCGTACAGCACTCGCGCCGGTTCCGAGAGACCAGGAATCGTCAGTGTCCGACTAGTCTTAGTATCCGTGCTTGGGAACCAGTCGGGTATATCGAATGCAGCACCATCAGTTCCTGTGTGTCCGTCAGTTGCATCAGCATCGTCCGCGGCAGATGTACCGTCGCCGCCATCGGAAGTATCAAACGCCGTAGTACCGTCTGCCATGCCCGATGCAGAATCAGAATCACCATTTGAGCAACTTACAGCACACACCAAGGGCACGGCCAAGATGGCCCTCAAAGACATTCTCATCAGCAAGTCCTCTCTCAACATCAGCCGGTGCCTTGGCGAAGCACGCCGCTAATACGATGAAATCTTATGAATATAAGCACGTTATCGAATGCTCTTGAGCAAGGCAACACACATCGGTAACCTCAGAATTCGGCCTTGACAAACCCGGTACATTCGGGGGAGACGACACGGATAGCCGGAGGAAGCAAATGTACTTTTCGGGCAAGACAGAGGAAAAGCGGCACCGCTGCTATAGCTGCAAGGAAGAGCTGGTTTTTGAGACCAAGGTCGGCCGACGGGATATGTGCCCGAACTGTGGCGCATACCTGCATAGTTGCTTCAACTGCGAGCACCACGACAAGAACGTACATAACGAATGTAAAGAAAACCAAGGTGAGTTTATTCGTGACCGCACCGAAGGTAACTTCTGCCTATATTTCAGCTTCAAGGCAATTGGCGAGACGGGGTCATCACAATCAGACGAAGCGAAGAGCAAGCTAGATGCCCTTTTCGGCGGCACAAGCACTACCTCTAGCAGCAAGCCATCTCTGAACGATTTCAACTTTTCGCCCAAGACAGATGACGACGCGCGTGCGCGTCTCGACGCACTCTTCAAGAAGTAACGATGTCCGCCAAAAAACAGGATGCTGTAGTCGTCCTCTGCACCTGCCCGACAATAGAAGAGGCCAAAGCTTTAGCGCACATGCTCCTGAAGCGACAGCTGATTGCATGCGCTAACGTGGTGAACGGTGTGCAATCGATTTACCAGTGGAAGGGTTCCATCTGTGACGACTCCGAAGTCCTGATGGTGATGAAGTCCACCGAAGCGCAAGCCAATACATTGATAGAAACAGTTGCTTCAGCGCACTCTTATGATGTCCCAGAAGTGCTGGTATTACCGGTCGCCGCTGGGTATGCACCCTACTTGGATTGGATTGGTTTGTCGGTTTCTGACGGTA
>PKDL01000477.1 GCA_002863065.1 Pseudomonadota bacterium | reverse complement strand
CTACTTCGACGTCAACCGCAGTAATGTGGCCCTCACAGACTCGTTCCCAGCCCGCACGCAGCCGAGCAGCTACAGTGTCCGCTGTTTCCGCGGAGAAAATTGTTCCCGCATGTGTGGACAACTCATCTAGTGCCTCGACAGCAGAATCGGGGCGATGCTCCGGGTCAGGACTAGCAAGTCGCTGAAGAAAACGAAGGAACCATGTCGATATATCCGTACGAACCGATATGGCGTCAAGCGAACGGTTGACCACGTGCTGAAAGGTGATGCCGAGAGAATATAAGTCCGATTGTTGAGACGGCATACCACCGGTGTGCAGCTCGGGCGCAACATAGGCCGGCGAACCAGAGATCGTACACTGGCCCCGTGCCTGGTGTTCTTTTGCGATCGCTATTCCGAAGTCTACGAGTTGAATGCCCTCATCGTTCACAAGGATATTCGAGGGTTTTATGTCTCGATGGATTACGCCCCGTTCATGAAGCCAGGCTAATACCCGTAGGGATTGCACAAGCCATTCACAGATCATGGCAGGCGTTGCATCGCGCGCCGACTCATACAAATCGTGCCCTTGAACTTGCTCTTGTGTGAACCACCATGCTCCCCGCGGTACCTCCATCGTAAACCCCGAAAGGTGGTGAAGGTCGCCCACATCAAGCACAGGAACCAAGTGGGGATGACGTAGTCTCGCCCGAATTTCAAATTCGCTGCGAAGCTCCTCTTTCGAGCCATGTGGTAAGACCTTGATAACAACAGAAGGCTCTGATTCCGCCCATTGGTCTGCCACGAACGCCACTATTCGGTCAGGCTCATCCAGTATTAGGCGCTCTACGCGAAAACGACCTCCCAGCATGAGAGTCTCTGCACATGCATCCTTGGACTCCATCGGGACATTACTCTCATGTTGAGCCTCCAGTAACGATCCTGACTGCAGTACGGCCTCAGTGACAATAGGCGATAATCGTCGTGTCCACCGCGCGACCGTCTGACGGTTAGGCCGTCTTGCATCACGTGAATCGTTTGATCTGAGCACTTCTGCGAGGCGTACTTGAGTCCAACCTGCCTCACGCAGAAGTACCGCGGTCACCATCATCTCTCGAGAAAATACTGGGTGACGAAAAAGCCCTTGCCGACCCTCGGTTATCTTCTTGCCACACCCTGTGCAACGAAAGACTCGGACGCGGCCGGAGCGGCGCTGCGCCGTTCCATCGCTGGCCCAATCATTACCTCCACAGCGGGGGCATATCTGTGGTTCGAGTTGAGAAAGCGCTTCCAGTACCTCAGGAAGTGCAGCGGTTACCGTTTCAACGGCCTTGCATTCGTGGGGACTAAGTGCGCGTGTATCGACCCAAACAGACATGACCCCAGAGTACCATTACTAACGGATTACTGGGACATCGCGAATTACGGTTAAGGTGACAAGGTTGCGTCACGTTCGCCTTAATTGAGCAAGCGATTGTGTCCGCTTCGCTCGACATTGTTGGGAGTACAAACATGGAATCAATTGCACATCTGAACGCTGGCCTGTCCCGCGAAATCGAGGACCTCCTTGACACCGCGACATTCAGTCTTGAGACCGTGCGCATGGCGCTGTCGATCAGTGGTTCAGCGCAAACCAATGGCAGGACGCTCGAGCAACGACTTTCGAGCGATAACCCCGAGGAAATGGAGGCCAGTACGGTCGCTATAGAGGCTTTAGAACATGCCCGCGAGGCGTATCTGGAGCTTGCGCACTGCCTTGACCATGAATCCCTGGCAGAGTTGGGCTATGACATACGCTTCTGGTCTACTTTCGACTGGTGTTGGAAACGACTATTTTCCGAACAGGTTCGTATGACGGAGTCAAGCGCTCTACACCGAGACGTAGTCTCTGCATCAAGACGCACGGCTGACATCATCTATGCGGTCCGCACTCGTTCAGGAAAACATCCTACAACCGTCCACTAACCACGCGCGAATGTGCGCGACAACCCCGCAAATCGCAGCCTAAATCTTCACATCCGACATGTAGTTGGGTGATTTGCGTTCGTTTGACTTATGCCGCCGACGCATCTGCTTCAATTGTGTGATGTAGTCGTTTCGTGGCGCTGGCTTGGGTGCATTCGGATTTTCCGACTCCACCGCCTTCGCCGCCTCAGAACCACCTTTTCGTACCTCGCCGTCCAGCCAAGATAGAGGACGACTGACCACTCGGCGGTCGTGAACGACTCCTTCAGGAGGCGCCTCACTGTTTTTTTTCTCACTCATGTCTAGAGTAGACCAGAAGTATATGGTGCGCGTCCAAACGAATTTCTAGCTTGAACTGGTATCAGCTACCGCCGCAGATGGTGCTGTCGTGCTTTCAGGTGTCCCCTTTGCAGCGCGACGCGCCTTTCGTCGGCGAAGTGCCTCGCGCCTAGCTTGAATTTGACTGAGCAACGTTTTGCGGCCGATCACAAAGCCCGCGACAAAACCGATCATCAAGACGGCCGGTATAAAAATGACATGGTCTGAAGTCATGAGTCCGAGCCTTTATCGTGCAAGCGGATAGCCGCACGCAACTCCTCCAGCTGCGCAGATACCTGTCCGTTCCGTTTGCGAACCGAGTATAGGTAGGCGAACAGCCCTGACCAAATAACCATATAAGCACCCACCATGAATGGGATCCCTGATAGGTCTTCCTTATGTTTCGTCAGGTCCGCCGCCTCAAATTCGGTTCCGTAACGAGCCGGGGCTTCCTCCGTATCCTGTGCCATTGCAACCCCACCAGTGCCAAGCAGCAAAGCAACCGCTACGACTGCACAGGTACGACGGATAGTCACGAATCCAGCGAAAAACCAGAGGTTCCGACAGTGAGGTTTTGCACCGAGCCATCGCTCTAATTGCACCATTATACGTCGTCCTCCAACAGATCCCGTTCCATCAGGTCTAATGTCAGTTCATCCACCGCAGCTCGTGCAGCCTCCAGTCGTGACCGCTCCCAAGTCAGCACGACGGCAAGGCACCCGATAGCGGCAACGCCCAGCCAAAATGCAATACGCATATCAGGGTCTGTTAACCCACCGCTCCACACAACCCTGGGATGTGTTCCACGCCACCAGGTGACCGCAACTCGCACCAGATAAATGGCAGGTATGCCGGCGACGGCTAACCCCGCAGCGATACGTTTGGTAAGCTCATCGGAGCCTCCAAAACTCCGAAGCGCGGTATACGCAACAAACATGAACGCGAGGACAAGAGTCAATGTCAGGCGGGGTTCCCATTCCCAGTAATGTCCCCAGGCTTTACGCGCCCAGAGAGGGCCTGTCGTCAAAGCAAAGAAACCCATGAGCACCCCTACCTCAGCGGTAGCAACGGCAAGCCGGTCGAGAGCCGCGCGGGGCTTAATGAGGTACCCAAAGCTGGCTAGACCACATACGACAAACAGCGCCTGCATCGACATTGCACACGGCACGTGGAAGTAGAATATTTTCTGTACGATCCCCATCGTCGCTTCCACAGGCGCGAGAAAGAATCCCCAGCCGAGTGCCAGTAACGACAGACCTGCTGCTGCCGCGAAAAAAGCCCAGTAGGCGAAGGGGCGAGTGGAAATTTGTGTCGTTGGCGTGTCGCTCATCGTTGTAAATCTAGCAGTGCGCTACGCCGCTGTCGATTAGATGGACACCCTTTGCTCACCCAAATCAAGGTATGTATCAAGGTGCACACCTGGAATGAGGTCCTGCGCCAACAAAGCAAGGGCAAAAGTCAAGCTCGTAGCATTTTCGGAAATATCGCTAAAGCGATCCCCAAATAGATTAAGTCGAATGCACCTATCAGTGTAATCCAGTGCGATACACTCTCTGTACCAGCAAATAAGAGTCTCGTCCCTTGAACACCAGCAATCAGAACCGGCGTGACCAGCGGATAGACTACAATCGGCAGGAGTACCTCACGAAGGCGGGTACTCAGCAGCATCGCAGCGAACAATGTCCCAATAATCGCGAAGCCCAATGTCCCAAGGGCGAGAAGCAGCAGAAGCGTCCATAAACGCCCTGCATCCATAAAAGGGAACAGGTCGAAAAATAAAAATACCAACGGAATAGTGCACGCTTCCATCAACCCACTAAATGTGAGCTGCACCAGTAACTTGCCGACGTACACCCCTTTGAGGTCAATGGGTGCCAACAATAGTCCACCAAAGCAGTCGTTTTCACGCTCTGACTCGAACAAACGCTGAAGGCCTAGCGTGCTTGCGAAGAGTACGACCGTCCAAATGACACCGGGAGCGTAGGCTCCACTCACATCATTTTCGATGAAAAAGCTGAGAGCGAAGACCAATGTGGCCAAAAGCCCAAAGCTTAGCACTGTAAAGAGGGTCTCTTTCGACCGACGCTCGATCGCAATATCTTTGCGATAAACAAGCATGGCAACAGTCAACACCGAAGTCATCCGATATACTCCGCGAATAACTTGTCGACATGCGATGCACTCTCAACAGGTCCGGAAAAGACGACTCGCCCTTTCTGTAAGACGATCGCATGACTTGCCAGGGCACTAATCATGTGCCGAGAGTGTGAGGCAATGGCCACGATCCGGCCACGGTGACGCAATGCTTCTACCTCACACTGAAGCCATCTTCGGCCAGCATCGTCAAGACCGCTGGCCGGCTCGTCGAGCAGCCAAACCGATGGGTCCACTAGTAGCAGTCGGCTCAATGCCAAGCGCTGCGTCATTCCTCGTGAGAATTGCCGGACCGGACGGGATTTTGCTCGTTCAAGTCCAACACGCTTGAGCAACGCCTCAACACGCTCTTGTGAGGCTTCGACACCATACAGTCCCGAAACGAGATTCATATTCTCGAGCGCGGTGAGTCCGCCATACAAAAAAGACGCGTGTGATAGGTACCCACACAATCGACGGCGCTCGGTACGCGTTGCGAGGTCTACGCCATCAAATAATACCTGACCGGACGTGGGCGCAATGCGGCGAGCGAGTAGGTTGAAGGTTGTGGATTTACCCGCTCCATTTGCGCCGATGACTGCCGTGACCGTACCCGACTCAAGACGGAAGCAGGCCTTACGTACCGCATACCGACGCCCGTAGGTACGAGTGAGATCTACCGCTTCTACCGAGGCCAACATTGATGCACTCACGTAGTTCGACGCCGCCACAGCGCTCCAGCCACCAGGGAAAGGAACAACAAACCGAAACCAAATCCGCCTACCGTCGCAAGTTGCATTGGGACCGTCGTGCGAATGGGCAATCTAGACATACGTATGCGTAGTGGTGTCCCCGCATCCAGACCATCATGAAGCGCAACCTCAATTTGACTGACATGCCCTCGATCACGCTTACGCGCTGTAGCCGCATGTTCTATTTGTAGCGATGGCTGAACAAGAGTCGTCCAAGTCATGACTACCGACGCATCACGAAGCGGTACATCGCTTACGGATGCGAGGTCTACCGTCTCAGTGTTGAATGGGATGGCATAGCGAAACCGTACGAAAGAGCGAGAACCCGGTAAAATCGGACCGCGGTACACGATAGCCCCCTTCTCCCCAACAATTCGCCCTTGCCCATTAGTCATTGTGGGTGAGCCATGTACTTTTCCCAAGGGGAACAGCCCATGAATCGGTACTTTCCCTGCTACGGGAAACGCAAGCGTTGGCAGCCGCAGCCCATCCGGTCGATAGTTGTAGTCCACGGTATAATTCGACGTATTGAACACGCGAACGAGTTGCGTGACGTACAGCATGGTGTCGGACACCGTCAATTCATACAGACTGCTCAGCTGAATGGCGGAAGTATCAGCACTTGACTGATAGACACGCAGTTCCCGCGGAGCTGGCTGTCCAAGTCGAAATTCCGCCGTGCGATAGGATACTCCAGCGTATATACACTGCACGGTATACATCGCGTCCCGGATCGAACGAATCTTCGGAAAGGCCGCTGTTCCGGATGCGCCGGTATACGCACGGTAGCGACCAACGGTTGTGCGCTTGGGACGTCCCATCGCTGGTTCCACCTGTTCAGCAACGACCCAGGCCGTGGTGTTGACGAGAGGAACCACCGCACCGGACGGCTGGACCAATTTGATTTGAACCGATGCCGAGAATGGTGGCAGCTCAGCGGTTGGAGTTGGTTCTTGGGCGTATACCCCCGTGGATACCAACAAGGAAAGGACTAACATTCTGCGGAATCTGCGACTCATGAGTCCGTCGATGTTGCCTCGATTCGCGCCTCTTCTTCAAGCTCACCGACGACATCACTGATTTCGTCGTCTATTGAGTCATCGGCGAGGTCATCTAACGGGGAGAGCCCGACGCCTCGCGCTTCCAATTCACGGATAACCGCGAGAGTCTCGGGCTCGACACGCGCTTTCCGGGTGATATACTCATCCTCCGCAATTTTGCCCATTCGGAAGTCTAACTCCAAGTCCCGAAGGTCCTCGAGGAGGTGGTCTTTCCGGTCTTGAAGGTCGATGACCTCACGATCCAGCTCAGTCTCTTCTCCTGCCGAACCTGGCGCCAGTATGGAACTAAAGCGACTCCAGTAAGCAACCGCTACGAAGAGGAGCGCCATAACAGTGAAGGCAAAGAACCAATCAAGACCGCTCATCGCTACAACCCAAGTTCATCAAGTTCGTCTTGGATCAGCTCGCGGTCAACCCCAGCGAGCGATTGCTCGTGTGACGTATCATCCGTTGCTGCAGCCATCGGTGGTTCGGCAGTGGCAGGAGCGGGACGCTTGCGCATGCGGAGGGCGAGACCGGATAGAATACCTACCAGGGTAACTAGCCCCAGAGTCACCGGTACACCCCACGAGAGAGGTTTCTCCTGATTCAAAATGATTGAATCCAATGTAATGAGAGGGTCATCCTCCCCTCTGTGGACCCGGTTTGCCTGAGCAAGGTAGTAATCGCGCGCTGCATCTCGGTCCATGCCCAAAGCTAAAGCCACTTTCCAAAACCGCTGAACTCGAGGATTCCAGGGGCAGTCTAGTGGGCACTGTGACAATGCCATCTTTCCGCAACCACAGGTGCATTTGGTGTTTTCCATCAAAGAAGAAAAGGCAGCCTCGTCAAAACGCAGATAGCGCTCATTAGACCGGTCTTGCAACATGAAGGACTCAAAGAATTCAAATTGTGGCTCCAGCGTATCGAGGCGCTGCTCCGACTGACTGGCCAAAAAGTCTTCAACGCGGCGTTTGACGCTTTGCCCAAGGCTGCAAGGGCAATTGATAAGCGTCTGCTTCTCATCAAACACACGTTCGCCGCTGTCATCGCAGGCACATTTCATAGCCCCAAGCACATCGGTTGTGTGTCGCGTCGCCGCCTCCGCGCTAGGAGCGACGAGTGTCAGTGCGCTCAACAGCCCCAATAACAAGGCTGCCGTTGTACTGGCAGTTCCCGCATTTTGACGGACACGCCTCGCGGCGCGAGCTTTCAATCCACCGGTAGGGAAGATGATGAAGACGCCCCCGAAGAACATCACGACCGCCCCCAACCAAAGTAGGTTGATCATGGGATTTACGAATCCGAGCAGGCTAATAAACGGCTGACCGAACCCAGGTCGCATCGCGAAGTACACGTCTTCACTCATGCGGCTCCAGATGGCCACCTCGGTCGTAGGACTGGAGTGTTTTTTATATCGTCTGACTTCGGGCTTCAGAAGCTTACCGGTACCGGCCGTGATAATCTCCAGTGTGTCTTCCGTTGGATTTACCCGTGCCATCAAGACACCATCCAATGAGGCCGTCTGTTGCCGCAGCAACGCTTGTGCACGGGCAAAGTCCTCGTCTGTTTTCCATCGGACGGTAAACTTTGGTTGCCCTTTGGTACTCGAGACGACTGCCGCACCTGTGTAGAGGCTCCCCAATGTCCTGCGCACCTCATCAATGTGTCGATGGATTAGAGGTGGACTGACCTGCACCATAAGTTGATCCAGGAAGGTAAACGATAGAGTCCGAGGAGCATCGTTTGCAGAGCGCGGAAGCTGTTTGAACCGTTCCTGCATCGTCGTGGTGAGATATAGTTCTTCACGAAAACGGGACCGATGCTCAGCGGACTTAAATCGAAGGATGATCTTTGGGCTCCCGGGCTTCGTTTCAGCATGAACCGGGGTGTATCCCTTCGATCGCACATACTCTAGGACCCGGTCGACCTCGCTCATAGGTACCGTCTCAGGACCCTCCATAACCACAAGGTCAGCCACCGTAGCAACGTAGCCTTTCCCATGGTGATATGTATCGGACATGCGCGTGAATGTAGCCTGATATTCTCCCACTTTCAGGGATTCACCGAAGTGTAGAGGGGTCTCAGGTGCCGTCTGTTTGAATGCCGCTCCAGCGAATCCGAGAAATGCGAGCGCCACCCCGATGTGAACAATATAGCCGCCATATCGGCGCTTAGCTTTCACAGTCAGCGACCACACGTTGCCGGCAAGCGACCCTCCCCGCCGACGTTGACGCACTCGTCCACCGAGCATGAATTCGAAGGTGACCCCGGTGAAGACAAAAATAGCAAACCAGATGGTAAAAAATGCCCAGATATCACCGGGCTCGATCGTTAGTACCCAGAGGTTGTAGCCATCGACCAAGCCTCCTCTCACGGTTTCGGCATATACGCTCGCGCGGCGATAGATGAGGGCGACAGTCCCCAAGCCCATAATGCCAGAGGACACGACAAACGGTTTCACGAACGTTTTATTCAGGCTTTTCCAGGTTGTGCGTCTCCACGGGATAAGAGGACCTACTGCCGTCAAGAATAGTAAGATCACCCCTGCTGGAGTCATTACTTTGTTGAACCAAGGTTCGCCGAGATCTTGCTGTTGATGTAACTCCTCGGCCTGTATACCCAAAGAGCTGAAAGCGGATACGATCCCATTGTACATGTCCTGGAATCCCACGCTCCCACTGATTTTTGAGTACAGCGTGCCCCAGAGGACGATAAATGCGCACATCACGAGCATCACGTTATTGAGGACGAAAAAGGCCTCGCGCGAGAGGAAGCTATCGATCCGCTCGTCCGGTTCCAACGCCTTCCATCTCCAGGCCAGCAGCGCGAAGGAGAGCATGGCAAGGGCGAGGAGGTACCACAAAAAATACTCTGCCAGCTGCGAGTCAGCAAACGCATGGATGCTTACAATCAGCTGGGAGCGTGTGAGGAACGTACCGAAAATCGTCAGAAAGAACGTCAAACAAACGAGTGAGAAGTTCCATCGTTTTAGCATCCCGCGACGCTCTTGGATGACGATCGAGTGCAGAAAGGCGGTGGCGGTGAACCATGGAATAAGCCCGGCGTTCTCCACTGGATCCCACATCCAAAAACCACCCCACCCTAGTTCTTGGTATGCCCATGCTCCGCCTAGAATTAGACCGGTTGTGAGGAAAATCCAGCTCACGAGCGTCCATTTCCTCGTATCCTTCGCCCACTGCACGTCAAGACGGTTGGTAATGAGGGAGGATGCACCAAATGCAAATGGGATGGTGAACGCGATATAACCCGTCAACAGACTTGGCGGGTGTATCGCCATTGTTGGGTTCTGCAATAGAGGGTTCAGACCTTGCCCATCTTCAGGAGCATCTTGGCTCCGGAACAGCTCAAATGGGTTGGATTCGAACACCATGAGAATGTCATAAAAGAATACCGCCAGCATGATGATACCGGCGGCCCAGCCCAGGTAATCCGGTGAACGGTCACGTGCTTGATGAATTGCGATCGCCCCAAAGATGCACAGCATGGTTGCCCAGAACAGCAGAGCGCCCTTCTCACCTCCCCAAAAAGAAGTGAATAGGTAGATCGGGGGCATCTCTACGTCGCTGTAGGTTTGTATGTATTTGTTCGCGAAGTCGTGCGTAAAGTACCCGTGCCACAGCACACCCGCCATAGCTGCGTACAGGAATACGCAAGCGTACACACCGTAGCGTGCAGCACGCACCACCCTGTGGTCGTTGGTCATCCCACCATAGATCGCGGTGAGCGCTGACACGAACGTCGCGAAAAATGTAACCAGGAGTAGAAAACTACCGAGAGACTGCATTATCTGAGTCCATGAGGCCGACTCGGCCTTTCGTTATCCATAGGTGCAAACTGTGCTCACGCGAAAGTAACCGCCCCGCCGGCACGCGATGGTGTGTGTTTTTTTTCAATACCCAGCCGGTTTTGTTGCTGGGATCCCATCCGGAACTTCACCCGTGAGGGACCCATTCCCGGCAGCGTTTTCGTCTTTGTACTTCGACGGACATTTCACGGTGAGCCGCTTGCATTCGATGGTCGCTTCATCCTCAAGAGTGCCTGCCACGATCACTTCCCGTCCTTCTTCGAATGCATCGGGCAGCAATTGGTGGTAAAAAACTGTAATTTCATTACCTTCTGAGTCCGACAAGGTGAAGCGGATGTTGACCGCCCCGTCCCCCGCAAGCTCTTCAAAAGAACCGGCTTGGACAGTACCGTTGACGCGGACGTCTTTACCAACATACCGGTCGGCCTTGGCCCGTAACTCGCCTATGGTCATGTCGTACACTCCGCCTTGCGTGGACGACTGTACGACGAGTGTGAGACCACCGAGCACGAGCGCTACCACGAACAGAGGAAACGCGAAGTGCACCAGCTTTCTCTTCGGCCGGGCTGTTTGGCTCATAAGAGTCTCTTCTCCAACTACGAAAGCTTTCTACGGGAAGGCGGTTTACCGCAAATCACCGAAGAAGCACACCTCCAAAAGTACAGTCTAGAGTGCCCGACGTCGAGTCTCTCGTCATCTACTCCAGACTTGCGTCAGCGCGAGGCACCCCAGAATGACCAATTTTAGGTGAGTAAAGACCTCCCCTGTGATGCAGGTCACATGCTGTTCTTGCGCTATGAATGCAACCCGGACGGCAAAATATGGCCGGTAATTTTTGATCACCCCCCTGAATTCCACGAAGCAATATACTCCAGTGAGCGGTTCAGCTGCGAAAGCGTATAGTTTCTTCAGGTCTTCATTGACGGGCACATCCAAGCTGCGGCATTTTGCGCCCACAGTGATGTCGGTAAGGAGTGACGATATGTTCGGTTCTTTGTTGGATAAAGGAAAAGCCTGGGCGACATCGCCGCAAGCGATGAAGCTTATGATGAATCCGAAGGTACAAAAGGCCATGATGATGGCGATGCAGATGCCTGGCACTGTCCGTGAAGAAGTGACCACTCGTACTCATAAGTTTGCAAGCTACGCGGACTTAGTCACTCGGAAGGACGTTCAAGTACTCACCAAACACCTGCGAAAACTGGAAAGAGAAGTAGCGCGCCTCAACCGCGAATTAGAAAAAGCTCACGAGGCAGCTGCAAAAGCGCCTGCCGCGGCTCCGACGGAAGCGGTTTCTGCCCACACTACATCGACGAGTGAACCGAAAAAAGAAGCGACTACCGGTAGCCCTGAAAAGAAGAAGGTGAAGCGCAAGGTGAAGCGTAAAGTAGTGAAGAAGAAGACTGTCTGAGCCGGTCATGCCGTTCTCACCGTCTAATCGGCTCGGGTTCCCCCTGGAGCAAAGCGAGGAACGGTGGAACCCGTCTTCCCATCGGCTCTGATCCCACCCGGTGCAAATCGAGAACCTGTCCTTTGATTCGATACGCCGTCCACTCTTGACCCGCCTGCTTTGAACTTCGGCTGTAAACCAGCCGCTGGTGCTGCCGTACGAGCCGCATCTGGAATTCTCCCTTGCGCACCGACAGGCACCGGTACGGCCATACCCTTCACTCCCTCCATTCCATAGGTAGACAACGACCGCTTCCGTGAAGCGTCTAACGCTGCGTTGGTCGGCGGTGCCAAGCCCCGCACTCCACCATCGGCGACGCGATTGCGAGGGGCCGAAAAGGCGAAGCTCCGCCCTGCTGGTAACGCAAGGGTGGGACGTCCCTGTCGATCAGGCGTACGAGTCACCTGCCGTGGGGTAGGAGTGGTTACCAAAGTCGCCGCCGCAGCTGGTGCAGCAACGTTTGGAATTCCAAGTCCTCGGAAGCCACCATAAGCCGCCTTTGCAGCTCGCTTGGGAACCACCGAAGTGGGGGTAGCACTCGAATCTGGCTCCTGTCCCGGCATGAAAATGGGTGGTGCGCCGCGATAACCCAATTCTTCTTCCTCACCCGATGCATCCGAGTTCGCCACAACCGTTGGATTACTTTCCGCAGTCTGCGATGGCGGGGCTACGTTCTGCGCGGTGCCCACCTGTACGGGTGGAGTCGGAGCATTCGGGGGTGGTGCTTCGTTCGCCACTTCGAACGCCGGTATGCCCGCTCGGCACTCCAATCTCAGGCCATACTTCGTGACGAGCGCCTTTACCACGCTTAGGCGCTTTGGTCCCTCCAGTGCGATCAGACCATCCAATAATTCGGTCGTTGCACTCGTGGGTGCGGCGATTTCTGCGATACGGGCCAAGCGGTCTTGCACCCCAGGCTGTTTCCGAACTTCAGCGGCGGCGGCACACAGTGCCCGCAAATTACGTTCCTCGGTCTCCGATGTTGCCGTGGTCACCTCGAGTTTAGGTGCAGCTTTCTTCACTTTTTTTCGACAACCAGCTTGAAACGCTATGGCCGCAGTACACCAGAGTATAAGTCCGATATTATGTCTCAAAAAGCGATGATGCATTACACTCGCGGCTCCTCGTAAAGTCATCAATTGCACCCCGGAAGATGTCGCCAGAGCCATATAGGATCAACGGCCACACACTCTAAGACCGGAATATAACGGAACTCCGCCCATAGAATTACCAATAGCCTATTTTTTCATCCGAGAATTGACGTACAATACGGCAGTTCCACACTACTGGAGAATGTCGATGTTGCATCGGACTGTCTTACTAGTCTGCACGACGCTACTTTTTGCGGCGTGCGGTGATTCTGCGGTGAGTACTATGCCGCTGGTTGACGCAACCGCTTTAGCGGATAGTGCGAGCGGAGGCACCGACGATGCGGTTGAAGGTGCAGACAGCTCACCGGGTGAAACGGGGTCGGAACCTGAGGTATGCCCAGACGACCATTGTGACATCGATGGAGAATGCGTCTCTAATGGTCAGGCGAAAGCAGATAACCCTTGCCTCGTCTGCCGGTGGGTGGTGAACCAAACAGAATGGACCGCCGACGATGCACAGACCTGTGACGACGACGACCTATGTACCGTCGAGGATGCATGCGTGGATGGCGAATGCACTGGCGAGCCAGCGTGCGACGATGGGAATGTATGCACTTCAGATACCTGCGAGGAAGCGACCGGCGAATGCTCTACGGAACCTGCCGATGGCCCCTGCATTGACGAGAACGCGCTATGTGCTGAAGCGGTCTGTATCGGTGGTAACTGTACTGTCACCAGTGACGAACGCGAATGTAACGACGCGAATCCGTGCACTGCCGATACATGTGATCCGGACCTAGGCTGCGTCCACACCGCTGATAACGCTGCAGCATGCGACGACGGCGATGCATGTACCGCTAATGATCAGTGTAATGAAGCCGTCTGCACCGGTACAGCGATAGACTGTGATGACGCCAGCGTTTGCACCGCCGATACATGCGACCCGAGTATAGGGTGTGTCAACAAGCCTCTCGACGACGCATGTTCGGACGGAAACCCATGCACCGATGATACCTGTGACGCTGTGCTCGGATGCGTATTCCCCCCCAATGACGACCCATGTGATGACAATACTCTGTGCACCGAGGCCGATAAATGTACTGGCGGTACATGCATTGGTATTGCTTTACCCATTGAAGACGGTAATCCATGCACTACCGGCTCCTGCGACCCCGCATTCGGTATTATCCAAACACTCAATACACTCCCTTGCGACGACGGGAACACCTGCTTTTCGGACGACTACTGTGACGGTGGAAGCTGTCAGTCAGGTCCGACCCAACTAAACTGCGACGATGGCAACCTCTGCACCGATAACTCCTGCGAAGCGGAAACTGGTTGTGTGGCAACTCCCAATGCTCTCAACTGCGAAGATGGCAGCGTATGTACTCTGAACGATGCTTGCGTGAATAGCAGCTGCGTCGGTGACGCGTTGAACTGCGATGACGAAAATGTGTGTACTGTAGACACCTGCGACCCCGTTGATGGGTGTGTGCACACGGTAATCGTCTCAAACGCATGCCGACCAACCATCAACGTCATTTACCCGCCACGCGGTGCGACCATCACCGGTCAATCAGGCTCGCCCTCCGTCAATGTGTACGGATCGGTTTCAAGCGATGCAGGTGACATTGCCTCCTTCCTCATTAACGGACAGACCGTCCCAATTGAAGCGGATGGCAGCTTCAATACCGATATTCCCGTGACTGTGGGTGGTAATACCCTCGTTATGAAGGCAACCGACGAATTGGGGAGTACGCGTCAGCGCGTACAAGCCTTGCTATGGTCCGTCGATTACATGCTCCCAGACACGCCAACCAATGATGTGGTGAGCCCAGGCTTGGGGATATGGTTTTCCCAAGCTTCAATTGATGATTCAGACACGTCCTTGCCGCCTAATGACCTGGCAACGGTCTTCAAGTTGGTACTAGACCAATTTGATATCGGCGCACTTCTTGGCGGGGGCAGTGGCCCAATTGCCAGTCAGGCAGGATACAAGATCTATCTAAATTCTCTGACGTACGGTGGTACGGACGTCAACCTACAGGCAGTGGATGGCGGACTCGCTATCCAAGCGGAAATCAACGCGATCGATGGGAAGCTCACATTCGATTGCACTAGCTTATCTTGCTTTTTCCTCGGTGGGGATTCCACTGGGGGACTCACCGTCGATGCAGTAACCATCACCGCAAACATCGCGTTATCGGCAACAGAAGAGGGGGCACTCGACGTCCAACTCAATGACACAAACACGTCGTTCTCTGGAATCGATATTTACTCCGACAATGGGTTTACTAACTTTCTGATCTCACTGGTCGAGACGGCGATAATCAATGGCGTGGTTGGTGATCTCCAGAATGAGCTAAATAACCAATTAGACTCACTCATTGCGCCCCTACTCGGTGATGCACTAGGCGCGCTCGCGTTCAACCTGAGCCTGGACCTCCCAAAACCCGATGGGAGTGGGAATATTCCTATTTCCCTGTTCACCGACTTTGAGGGGGCAGACTTCCAAGATGCCGACCCTGGACCGCAAGGTGGCCTTCTGACACAAAATGCTGGAGCCTACACTGCGGATGGCGACCCTCCCTACACGAACAGCGGCATACCAAAGCGTGCTGGCTGCGGAACAGGTACGCAGAACTTAGCGGTTCCGAAAGCAAGCCCGCTAGAACTTGTGCTTGCTGATGATCTACTGAACCACATCCTTTACGCAGCTTGGCGAGGCGGACTACTGGAGTTCGACGTCCCTGCTAGTCTCTTGGGTGACTTCGACCTATCGCAGTTTGGTATCAGTGACCTCAATATGACGCTTTCAGGACTGTTAGCGCCTACTGCCTCCGATTGTGGTGAGGATGGCGCACTGCTCGTACATATCGGAGATGTGAAAATCAACGCTACGTTAAGTCTGTTCGGGCAACCACTCAGCCTGGTTGTATGGGCGTCCTTCACCGCCGCTTTAGAACTCACTGCAGTGGACGGAGCTATTGGTATCAATATCTCTGGAATCGATTCGCTCGATACCGAAGTAAATGTAGAACAAGATTCGCTGATAGGGTCCGAGAGTGTAATCAAACAACTCATTGAAGAACAGCTCGTCGGGGGACTACTAGACCTACTCGGAGGCGGCGCTTTCGGCGCAATTCCACTACCTGAAATCGATCTGAGCTCCACCATTGGACTGGCGCCTGGCTCTGCTGTGATTTCGATCAGCCCACAAGCAGTCAGCCGGGTGGACGGGAACTCCGTTGTCGCCGCCACTCTCGGACAGTAGGAGGACATTAGATGCGTACATTGATCATTACTAGCCTGACGCTTGTACTGTCCATTGGTTGTGAAGACTCCATACCCAATACACCCGACGTATCGACCGGCGCTAGCCCCTCCACCGACACCGAATCGGCGGATGACTCGGCGGGAAGCGTGTTCGATTTTGGCGAGCCGGGCCCTGATACACCGCCGGAGCCGACATGCACGACCGATACGGAATGCGATGACGGACTGGCGTGTACAACAGACACCTGCAGTGATGAAGGTGAGGTACAAACATGCCGCTGGACGCTCGTAGAAAACACCTGTCTCATCAATAGTATTTGCTATCAGGCGACAGATATAGCCCCTAATGATGCATGTCTGGAATGCGAGCCTATGGTCTCGACAGATGACTGGACACGCCAAGTCGGTGCGGCGCAATGCGACGATGGTGAACCCTGTACGGAAGACGATTCCTGCACGGAAACTGGCTGCGAAGGCACAGTCATCAGCTGCGATGATGGTCTCGCCTGCACGACTGATAGCTGCGTGGCGGGTGCGTGCCAATTTATCGCTGTAGAGTGCAACGATGGTAATCAATGCACTGACGACTCTTGTGACGACTCGGGGGACTGTCTTTTTACGCCCACAGACGCTGCCTGCGATTTAGATGGCGACAAGTGCACCAATGACGTCTGTACCGATGGGGAATGTCTGGCGACGGGTAGTCTGAACTGTGACGACGGTGACTTCTGCACGATCGATCTGTGTGATGCAGATGTCGGATGCATCACGCTCCCCACTCAGACGCCTTGCTGCGCCGGAGAGGTTGCACTGTGTAATGACGATGACCCATGCACTGATGACCTGTGCGATGAGCTCACGGGGGAATGCAGTACCGAATATAATACAGCAAACTGCGATGACGGTGACCCGTGTACAGTGGAAGATACATGTCTCGCTGGTGAGTGCGCCGGCGTAGCGGCGACCTGTGACGACGGTAATCCGTGCACGGCGGATAGTTGCGATGGAGGGTGTGTTCACCTGCCGGTATCCGATACACCGTGTGATGACGGTCTAGAATGCTCCACTGCAGACACGTGCCAAAACGGCCAATGTGTGGGTGATACCAGTGATTGTGTCTGCGAGCCTGTCTTCTCACCAGTGGCTAACAAAGTCGTTGCCCTCCAGCTCGGAACGGATGCCGATATCGGCCAGGGCTTGGACCTCGATGGTGATGCTTCCACCTGCGCACCTTCTCCCTGTTCGAGCGGTGTAGACAACGCTCTCGGACTCATCGCTGCACTTGCAAATCAGTCCCTTGCGGAGTCAGTGGAAGACGGTAGCCTGATCCTGGTAATCGAACATATCGACTTTCCTGGCGGTGAGGGGAGCTATTCTGCATCACTTTACCGTGCGAAACTCGCCCCTGAAAATCTCATGTGCGACCTACAAACGAGCGTTTGTGACTTCCTCGTCAACCCAGGACTTTACGACCCCAATGTCTGTGCACCAGTAATCGAGCTGCCGACAGAGCTGACTGGTGATCAGCTCACGGCTGGCGGACCAGGCACAGTCTTTCCATTCAGCATTCCTCTGAGCCCGACGGCGTCATTGGATATCATCCTGTACAATGTACAGCTTCAGACAACTATTACCCTGGAAAACGGCATAATTAGCGCTATGACGGGTGTTCTCGGCGGCGCCGTCCAGAAAGATGATTTGAAGGACGCAATTAGTGAGCTGCCACCAGGTGCACTCCCCCTCCCACCGGAGCAGATTGCTCCATTGCTCGATACGCTCATCCAGAATGATATCGACACTGACGGTGACGGCGTGAAAGATGCGGCAAGCATCGGAATCACACTGGAAGCAATTGCCACCAACTTGGTTGGATTGGGTGAGCCCATAGAAGATACCCCCTGACCACTGCGGGCACTTGCACCGGCTCTGCGAAAGTCGTGAGCCGGTCCACAATCCTTTTGTACGGTTGGTTGCCTGAACGCTCAGCTCGTGTTTCGATGGTAGGGCATGTTCACACCACCTTCAGCTAGTGCTCGATATCGCGCGTTACAGGCCGTTCTTGTAGCAGGTATCCCGCTTGCAGTGATTGCCTGTTTCCTCTCGGTGCAGTCGAAGCATAGCAGTCAGCTGAGCTACCGTTCGGCGAATAGCCCACCTCCACTGCTACAAGAACCTGCAACACGCCGGATCGTGGTAGTGGCAGTGGACGGCCTATCTGGAGCTATGGCGCAAGATAAGGAGCGCATGCCCACAATGGTCCGCCTAGCGAGAGGGGCCTTACATGGACCATTATCTGGATGCACCGCTGCGGAAGCCCTACCCTGTCTGCTCACTGCGCTTGAAGGACGCCAATCCGCCTATCACCCGACGATTGATGCATTCGCCAGCGATCCCCGAGAAGAAATGGGGTGGCCACGTGCAGCCCGCGGAAAGGGGTTACGAGTCAAAGCGATTGCCGCAGGACCGTTGCCCAATCTGTATCCCGGTGCATGGTCCGAAGTCGTTCGACTAGACGCCCTAGAGCCACTGACAGATGCGGCAATTTCCACACTTCAGAAACAAGACACCGATGCGCTCATCATTCAATTACCGCATCACACAGATGCATCCAATGTGGACCGAGCTCTCGCTCGCATATCCGGCCAACTCACCACAGACGATCATTTATTGGTCTTCGGGACATACGGTCTCGATACCGCAGGCGCTCCGGCCCGCGACACATGGTATGTTGCCACTGGTCCTCGACTCACCAGCGCTAGACTCGCACTAGACCAGGTTGCTATCGCCTTCCTGCTCAGCCGACTGAGCGGCGTTCCACTAGGCGAAAATTACGAAGGGGAACTACGTTGGGAGCTACTTTCCGACGAACAAGAGCAACAATGGCGTTCGGAGTTAGCGGACGCCTGGGAGCAACCTCAGGTCGGTCGACGGGACCTGTCTCTGGCACTCGAGCGCCGTCAGGATGCAGTGCGCACGCGCCCTGCCCGAGATATCGGGGCCTTTGTACCCTGGCTGCTGCATATCATACTCATCGGTGGAGCGATTGCCTCTAGTTTTGCCGGCGAAATACGTCTTCGACAAACATGGCTAGCATGGCAGGTCGCTTGGCTTACTGCGAGCCTCATATGGCCGGATGAAGCCCCTTGGTTGGCTCTCATCGTGCAGATATTCGTTTCTTGGCCGAGAGCGGGGGGATGGGGTGGCGTACCCGCGTTGATTCTGTGGGGCGTCCTCGCATTCGGAACTGGGGTGGCGATGCCTCAGATCGAGGCAATCTTCGGGACAGAATTCGCTGGCCCGACATCGGTTCTGGTCTGGTACTTCTTAGTTGGTGGAGTACCGCTCCTGATAAGCGCCTTTACAATGAACCGACTCGGTGCACGTTCACGCTGGAGCCGAGCCGCTTTGGTAGCTCTTGGCTCACTCGCCATTCTTCCTCCCCCAGGTTCAACCTATTTTAGTGCTGCTCAATGCGTCACGAGATCGCTATATCCCCTGCTTTGCTTCGTCATCTTAATGGAGGCCAGGCCCAAACGGTGGTCTGAGTGGCTTCTCTTGCTCTTCCTGCTGTCGGGAAGCGCATTCGGCATTATCGACAATGAAAATGGTGGATGGACTGCTCGGCCGCTAAGCTGGTTCGACTCGATGACGGAGCTGGGACGCATCATCGCTATAGGGTCCTGTATCGTCGTCATGACTGGTATTTGGTGGACTAATCGTGGAGTTAGCAAGGCGCTGCTCGGAGCGCTCACATTCATAGGTTTCGCCTATGGCTCGCATACGCTCTTTGGCATGCCACTCTCTAGGGTCGCGGCGCTATCTTGGCTCCACCTTGCACTTGCTGCGGGACTGGAACTCTTGCGGTCCCCTGTTGCCACTGGCATGGCACCATCATCATCGGATCAATCGCTGGCAGTAGATATCGGACCGGATGACCGTATACCAGGCGTTACCATACGCAGTGCATGGCAGGTGGCATTGACTCTTAGCACCGCATTTATCGCCCTCTGGGTGGCAACCGGAGGACCCTATCTGACCAATTTGAATCTAGACCCACTTGTAAGCCATTTTTCCGTCCGATTCTCAGACCAATGGCTGGTGGCGATTGCCGTTCTGGGATGGAGCGCCTTTGGGTGGTCCTTAGTGGTATTTATGTCACCCCTCATCTTACTGACCACACTACGCTCGGAACGTCTCGTGGCACTAGGCCGATGGGCTATGCTCCTCGTGTCTTTCAAAATTTTGGCCCAAGGACTTCAATTTCTCGGCGTACGCCTCGTGGAAACCATCAAATGGTCGGAAGTGCTGCTCCAAGAAACTCTGGCGGTAGGAGTGCTCGCTTTGCTGCTCTGGACGTCACTACTGATGGTCGCTTTGTACCGCCATACCCTGCAATGGCTGATAGGTCGCGACAGGGTCTACTAGGGACGGCGGGGCCGGTCAGATTAATCAGGACTGACCGGCTCCATTTCCTGCTCAAGGCGCCTTTCAAACCCTCGGCTAGGGTCCGCAGCATCCTCTTCAGGAGTAAGAGGGTCCAGTATCTCTCCCTCAGCAGCAGCCATAATCGTGGTCACTGCCAAATCACCGGTGACATTCACCGTCGTTCGGAACATGTCGAGAATACGGTCCATACCCAGGATCAGGGCAACCCCCACTGCGGGGATACCGGTCGAAGTTAATACCATCGCAAGAGTTACCATCCCCGCGCCCGGTACACCGGCTGCTCCAACCGACGCCATCGTTGCTGTAAGCACAATCCCCAACTGATCCGCTATCGAAAGATCGATTCCAAATACTTGTGCAATGAATACGGCCGCTACTCCCTGATACAGCGCTGTGCCATCCATATTTACCGTGGAACCGAGCGGTAAGACGAAACTGGCCACTGGGTTGCTCACGCGGAGATTCTGTTCGGCTACCTCCATCGAAACCGGTAATGTCGCGGATGACGACGAGGTTGAAAATGCCACCAGCTGGGCGGGCCTTATCGCATTGAGGAATTCTTTGACCTTGATGGACGTAAAGACCCGAACCAGCCCCCCGTACACCAGAATAGCGTGCAGGATCAGTCCCAACATGACCGTGAGCGCATACACGAGTAGTGCACCGAGTACTGATAAACCACTCGTCCCCACGACCTCAGCGATCAATGCTGCAACTCCATAGGGCGCGATGCCCATAACGATGTGGATAATCACCACCATCGCTTGCTGCACTTTGTCGAAAAATGTCACCACAATTTGTGATTCCGTTGCCCCCATCATGGTCAGGGCAATCCCAAAAATCACCGCGAAGAAAATGGTCTGGAGCATGTTCCCGGTACTCAATGACTCCACTGGATTTTTGGGTACGATATTCAGAACGTTATCTATTGCGCTGGGCGCACTGGCTGCCGCCTTTGACTTCTCGCCAGCCGCTGAATCAAACTTTGACGTCAGCGCGGCTTTATCTTCTTCAGCCACAAATCCACCAGGCTGAACGATGTGCGCACACATCAGGCCTATCGTCACCGCCACTGCGGTGGTTAGTAAGTATACGCCCAGCGTCCTGCCGCCCATGCGCCCCAGTTTTCGAATATCTCCCAGACTCGCAATACCCACGAGCAAGGACGAAAAAACCAGCGGTACAATCACCATGCTGATCAAT
>PKDL01000040.1 GCA_002863065.1 Pseudomonadota bacterium | reverse complement strand
AGGCGATGGTCGGGGAGCTTCTCGACTTTCCTCATGGCGTGAAAGGTATGGTCCTCAACTTAGAGGAGGACAACGTAGGTGTTGCGCTTCTTGGTGAGGATATCAAGGTAAAAGAGGGTGACGAGGTACGTCGGACAAGCAAGATTTTCGAAGTGCCTGTCGGTAAGGAGCTCCTTGGCCGCGTGGTAGACGCACTAGGCACTCCAATCGACGGTAAAGGCCCTATCACCTCGTCGGAATCGCGGCGTGTTGAGGTCAAAGCTCCCGGCATCATCGCCCGTAAGTCGGTGCATGAGCCGATGATGACCGGAATAAAATCGATCGATGCAATGACGCCAGTCGGGCGAGGGCAGCGCGAGCTGATCATTGGAGACCGGCAAACCGGAAAAACCGCGGTAGCCATTGATGCCATCATCAATCAGAAAAACACCGATGTGCACTGCTTCTATGTGGCTATCGGGCAAAAGAAGTCAACGGTTGCGCAGGTTGTCGACAAGCTCGAAAAGTATGGCGCCATGGAGTACACCACGGTGATTGTGGCAACTGCCTCTGACTCCGCTCCGTTGCAGTTCATTGCCCCCTACGCTGGTGTTACAATGGCGGAGTACTTCCGCGATAACGGCATGCACGCGCTCATCATTTATGATGACCTCTCAAAGCAGGCAGTGGCATATCGGCAAATGTCACTGCTCCTTCGTCGACCTCCTGGTCGCGAGGCATTCCCTGGTGACGTGTTCTACGTACACAGCCGGCTACTTGAGCGCGCCGCGAAGCTTTCTGACGATTTGGGTGGGGGGTCGCTTACTGCGCTGCCTATCATTGAAACACAGGCGGGCGACGTATCTGCGTACATACCGACCAACGTGATTTCGATTACTGACGGGCAGATATACTTAGAAACCGACCTGTTCTACCGTGGTATTCGTCCCGCAGTAAACGTTGGCCTCTCGGTCTCCCGGGTTGGCGGCTCGGCGCAAACGAAAGCCATGAAGAAAGTAGCAGGTACGCTGAGATTGGACCTGGCAAACTTCCGAGAAATGGCGGCTTTTGCGCAGTTCGGTTCCGACCTTGATGCCGCGACGCAGAAGCTGCTAGCCCGTGGCGAGCGCATGGTTGAGCTGTTGAAGCAACCTCAGTATTCGCCACTGACAGTCGAGAAGCAGGTGCTCATACTGTTCGCTGGTACCCAGGGCTTCGTAGACGAGCTGCCTACCGATAGCTTAGGCCGCTACGAAACGGAATTATATGCTTACGCTGAGTCTAACCCGCTCGGGCAGAAGGTACTTGCTGACATCAAAAATGTCGGCAAGCTGACCGATGACTTGCGCAACGATATAACCCAGCTACTTAACGATTTTCACCAAGCCTTTCAGGCCTGATTCTAACCGCGGAGGGTCCACTAAGTGGCGAACCTCAAGGAAATCCGTACTCGGATCAAGTCGGTAAAGAATACCCGGCAGATCACGAAGGCGATGAAGATGATTGCGGCGTCGCGTCTGCGAAAAGCGCAGCAAGCGATCGAAGCGAAGCGTCCCTATGCGCAGCGATTGGGCGATGTGATCACATCCTTGGCAACCCGTGCGGAGCAGGAGGATCACCCTCTGCTCGCAGTACGCCCGCCGAAAAAGGTGTTGTTGCTTGTGCTCACATCCGATCGTGGTATGTGCGGCGGCTTCAACGTCAATATCTCACGCGCCACCGAAGCCTACGTCCGAAATAACGGCAGTGTTCATGATGAAATAACGCTTTCGATTATCGGTAGAAAGGGTCAGGACTACTTCGGTCGGCGGCCGCAGTATCAAATTGATAAGCTCTATCAAGGCGTGTTTGAAAACATTGGTTTCGATAAAGCGAATGAGATCGGCGATGATATTATCAGCGCCTTTCAGTCCGAAGGACTGGACGCAGTTTATCTCGTATACAACGAGTTCAAGTCGGCCATCGCGCAAGAAGTGGTCGTCGAAAAGGTCTTGCCTGTCGACACCCCGGACGGCGGAGACGATGCACCAGGCCTCGACTTCGAATACGAACCGAGCAAACGCGCTGTCCTCGATGAGGTACTTCCTCTGTATGTAAATATGCAGATCTATCGTGCGATATTGGAGAGCATTGCGTCGGAAATGGGCGCACGAATGACCGCGATGGACGCAGCAACACGTAACGCAGGTGAGCTCATAGACAAGCTCACATTGAAATATAACCGGGCTCGCCAAGCGGCGATCACTACCGAGCTCATGGAGATCATCGGTGGTGCAGAGGCCCTCAAGGGTTAGGACGGGAGAGTCAATTCCATGTCAAACGGTACTATCCTTCAGGTCATCGGCCCTGTGGTCGACGTTCAATTCCCAGACGGTGATCTACCGCCTGTTTACACAGCTTTACGCATCAGTAATCCAGCGATTTCCGACGAGGAAAATAACCTGGTTTGCGAGGTGGCCCAGCACATCGGTGAAAACGCAGTCAGGACGATTGCGATGGACACTACTGATGGTCTGGTACGGGGTATGGCAGTAGCAAACACCGGTAACTTCATCACGATGCCAGTGGGCGAAAACGTTCTCGGTCGCATTATGAATGTGGTTGGTGATCCAGTTGACGAGGCTGGACCAATCACTGCCGACCTCAGCGACCCAATTCACCGAGAGCCTCCCACATTCGAAGACCAGTCCACAACGGTTGAAGCGTTTGAGACTGGTATCAAAGTAGTGGACCTTCTCGCACCGTACCAGCGGGGCGGTAAAACGGGACTTTTCGGCGGCGCTGGTGTCGGTAAGACGGTTATCATTATGGAGCTCATTAATAACCTAGCGAAGCACCACGGCGGTGTGTCTTGCTTCGCTGGTGTCGGTGAGAGAACCCGTGAAGGGAATGACCTCTACGAAGAAATGCGCGAGTCGGGCGTTATCGAGAAGACTGCGTTGGTTTACGGTCAGATGAACGAGCCCCCAGGGGCGCGCGCACGCGTGGCACTTTCTGCGCTAACGGTTGCTGAGCACTTCCGCGACCGAGAAGGTCAAGACGTGCTGCTTTTCGTCGACAACATCTTCCGCTTTACCCAAGCCGGTTCGGAGATGTCCGCGTTGTTAGGGCGTATTCCGAGTGCGGTTGGTTATCAGCCTACGCTATCCACCGAAATGGGTGCGATGCAGGAGCGGATTACCTCCACGTCGAAAGGCTCCATCACATCTGTGCAGGCAGTCTACGTGCCGGCGGATGACTTAACCGACCCGGCACCTGCTACGACGTTCGCGCACTTGGACGCAACTACCGTGCTTTCACGTTCCATCGCAGAGCTTGGGATCTACCCTGCGGTCGACCCACTGGACTCCACCAGCCGGATTCTTGACCCTCAAGTGGTCGGAGATGAGCACTACAATATCGCTCGTCAAGTACAGGAGACGCTCCAGTCATACAAAGACTTGCAAGACATCATTGCAATCCTCGGTCTTGATGAATTGACGGAGGAGCAGCGTGCGACGGTTGACCGTGCACGCAAGATGCAGCGTTTCCTGAGCCAACCATTCCACGTGGCGGAGCAGTTCACTGGTATGGCGGGGGTGTATGTGAAGCTGGAGGATACTATCCGGAGCTTCAAGGCCATCCTGAATGGTGAATGCGATCACATCCCTGAGCCGTATTTCCTTTACAAAGGTACGATTGACGATGTCATCGAAGCCTACGAGAAGGACAAGCAGTAGACCCTGCCGCGCGGTCCGCGGATGAATGAGGAACACGCATGCTCAACCTAGAGATTGTGACACCGGAAGGTCAGAAATTAACCCAGCTCGTTACGGAGGTCACCGCGCCTGGTCTTGTCGGTGAGCTTGGTATTCTACCGGGCCATATTCCGCTGCTAACGGTACTCGATATCGGTCCGTTGAAGTACATCGAAGATGGTGGGGATACCAAGTCGATGGCAGTGAATGGCGGCTATTTGCAAATCGACGGCAAGTCGCTGATCGTCATAACGGAAACAGCAGAGTTCGCTGATGAAATCGACATAGACCGTGCCCAGAAGGCACTCGAGCGTGTCACTGCTGATCTGGCTAATCTAGAGGCCGGGTCGGTGGCGCACGACCGTAAGCTTCGTGCTCAAAAGCGCGCGCAGACACGCCTCTCCGTTTCGGGTACCTCCGAGAGCTAAGACCCGCTCCCTCACTCGACCTCCCCTAGCGGCCGGACAGGAGGGTCGCTCGCCTGTCCTCGACATTGGTACCGTCCTCTTGGCGCGATGGATTCTATTCATGGCGCTGTCTTTGACCTGTACCATTTTCCGAGTTATCCAATTCCAATGCATAGCAGCATGTCTCTCGGGGTGTGGCTTATGGGGTGCATATACGCGCCGGACGTAGCTATCAGCGGTGCGTATTTGTTGCCGCCGTACCGACCCGTTTTCAAGACGTAAATGCTGCTGCGGACTATGTTAAAGCATGCAGTGCATGCAGCGAGGTCGCTATTGTGAAACGCCTCATGCTTGGGTGTGGGCTTCTAGTCTATGTGTATGGCTGCAACGGCGTTTCAGCTACTCCCGAAGCCACGATCACCAACGACATAGACGGCCAGCCTGACGTGAGTGACGCATCAGCAGTCGACGTTTCACTATCAAGCGATACTATCTCTCCAACTACCGATGATACGGCTCAAGGCTGCCGAAGCGATACCGACTGCACGACGGATGGAACGTGTATTCTTGGGTTATGCAACATTGATGGTACGTGCCGCTTCATTTTCCAGTCCGGAGTCTGTGACGACGGGGACCCTTGTACAGTCAATGACGCGTGTACACCTGATGCATGTGTGGGAGAAGCCAAAGACTGTGAAGATGGTGACTTGTGCACGCTCGACGCATGTAGTCCGGTAGACGGCAGCTGTGTAAGCAGTGTGGCGACCGGTATTTGTGATGATGGTAATCTTTGTACGACTGGCGACCGCTGCACAGATGGTGGGTGCCTACCGACTGCCGAGATCAGCTGTGATGATGGAAATGGATGTACGGCCGATATCTGCGATCCAGAGTCAGGGACTTGTATCTTTGAGATATTAGAGAACACCCCGTGTACTGACGGTGACTTGTGCACGGTTGGCGACCTTTGCATTCAGGGAACATGCACGCCGGGTGTGCCCGCTATCTGTGATGATGAGAATCCATGTACTACTGACACGTGCAATCCAATCGGCGGACAGTGTACAAGCACACCCAACAGTGCGTCTTGCGACGATGGTGATGATTGCACCGTCGATGACAAATGCTTCAATGGCTCATGTGCTCCTGGTGAGATTCTCGACTGCTCTGACGACAATGACTGTACGAAGGATGCCTGCGTTCCTGGCGGCTTGTCGTGCATCCACACACCGATCAATGGTGTCTGTGAGGACGGTAACTTGTGCACCTTCGGAGATACGTGTGCTGCTGGGCAATGTCAGTCGGGCGCGTTCAAACTGTGCTCGGATAGTAACCCATGCACGTCAGATACGTGCGTAAGCAGTACCGGGGAATGTAAGTTCATTCCGCAAACCGGGGCGTGCTCGGACGGAAACCCCTGTACTTTGGATGACCTTTGTATGGGGGGTAATTGTGTCAGTGGTCCGGATAAAATTTGTGATGACACCAATCCTTGCACCATTGGCACTTGCGGCCTTAACGGTGTCTGCACGTTCACTGCACTAAGCGGTCAGTCTTGTAATGATGGTGATGCTTGCACGGTACTAGACGCATGCGATGCGGGTGTATGTGCCGGCAATCCTATTGATTGCGACGACAAAAACCCCTGTACTGAAGGTGATTCATGTGATGCGGGCGTGTGTCAGCAAGGTGCACCAGTCATTTGTGATGACAATAACCCCTGCACGGCAGATGAATGCATTCCCACATTAGAAGGTGGGTGTACTTACTCTGACTTAAATGACGTTCCGTGCGTCGCAACCGGAAATGCTTGCGCGACAGGACTTTGCTCAGATGGCGATTGTATTGCAGCTGTACCGGTGGACTGTACTGATGATGACCCATGCACAGTCGACTCCTGCGACGATCAAGTAGGCTGCGTTTACAGTCCAACGGCATGCGATAACGTCGCTTGTTTATCGGGCCAGTGTGCACCGGGTGTGGGTTGCGACTATGAGGTAGACCCAACCATCTGTAATGATGGGATCACATGCAGCCTCGACTCCTGTATTCCGGGCATTGGCTGTCAGGTCGAATATCCACAAGGATGCTGTAACGATCAGGTGTTTACCGATGATTTTGAGAATAACACTGATAAGTGGAACGTGATTGCCTCAAACGAAAAGGTAAAATGGCAAGTGGCCAAGAATCAACGCTCAGTAGGCGGTTTGGGCAGCCTCTATTATGGGGATGTGGCTGCGTTGAACTACGAAACGCCCTTCACCTCTAACAACGGCAAGGCAGTATCTGCACCTTTGATGGTTCCAACGACAAGCGACATATGGCTACGCTTTTACGTGTGGCTAGATGTCGAAGCGGACATGGATTTTGACAAGGTCGGCTTGCGGATTCTTCCTGATAGCAAGGTGGTGTGGAACAAAGGAAATGTTTCCGACCTTCTCGAGTGGGACTATGTCTTCCTCGACCTGACGCAGTATGCTGGGCAAGAGATACAGCTACAGTTCGAATTCAGCTCGGGAGATTCCCAATTTAATACTTTTGAGGGCGTCTACATTGACGAGATCCAATTACTCGGTTGTAACTGATTCGGTCAGACTGACCGCTTCGGCCTGAGTTCCTTTTTCTAAAGGATAGCCGGCTCGTCGCTTGTTTCGTTGTTTGTCGGTGCCGGTGGTGCAGGCGTCTCACTTACTCGTTTGGGCACGCGTGACTCAGGCTTGGTCATTGAACAGTTACCGTCGAAGACGACACCTTGGTCGATGACTAGCGCCGGTGCGGTAATATTACCGGTCAACCGTGCAGGTGAGTGCAGCTCGCAGGAGTTCATTGCGCGAACATTTCCGTCAACGTCTCCATAGACGATAACGTTCGCTACGTCGATCTCAGCTTGGACACGGGCTCCTTCGCCAATAATCAACGTATCATTGGATAGTATTTCGCCGATAAACTTCCCGTCGATGCGGACAGTGCCTTCGAAAGTTAGCTTGCCTTCGAATTCACTTCCTCGGCCCAAAAGTGCATTGACCTCAGCGTTAGGTTTAGACATGCCTTCATCCTCTCCGCGCGGCGCTATCTAGACCGCTTTGCGTTATGACCCATGCCGCTCATAGCGGCACATTGCAGGTAGTGGCTGGGCTGGAAACTAATACTATTTCCAAAACTGCCACTTGCCCGTGAGGTGGGAAGCTAGCAATTAACGACGATTTTGGGAAGGCATGCGGAGCGTAAGCCCCAGGATTACCGTAAAAATACGTTATGGATTGGGTCCCGTAGCGGTGGGAAGACCCGTGTCACGCCATGCGAAAAAACCTTCATCGAGGACGTGGACAAGGGTAAACCCCTGGGACTGGAGCGCACTGGCTGCGGTTCCACTTTCTGCATGAGGGCAAGCGCAATATGCCACGATGGGAACAGCCTTATCGAGTCGATCGAGATGGTCTTCTACCGCATAAAAGGGCACAGATATCGCGCCGGAGATGTGCTCTTCGATGTAGTCACCTGGCGGTCGCGCATCGATGATAGTCAGCCGTTTCCCGGCAGAGTATTCGGCGAAGATGGTGTCCAACGGGCTATAGAAGTCGTCTCCTAACGCTGCATTTTCGGCGCTCGGGTTCAAGACTGCTGGGGCGTCATCGTTCGGGAGTTCCGTGGGCGGCGGCTGTATGTCAGCACTCCAGCTCCGCATCAATACGACGAGGTCATCAATCGCCTGGGAGGTAAGTATGTTGTCGTAGCCAGGCATGGGTGTACCCGGTCTGCCCTTCGCGATTGCATAGCGAAGAAAGGCATCAGACGCGGTAGAAAGTAGGACTGCGTTACCGAGGGCGGAGAAGGGGCCACCACTGCCATCGGTTCCGTGACAGCTCGCGCAGTGGAACTCCCAAACGCCAGCTCCTCGCGATGCTGAACCAATGATTGGCTCGTTTGGTAGCTCAATATATGGCTCTGTTTGCCAGCCGCGAATGAGCTTGACCAACGCTTGAGTCTCCACACCTGTCAAAGGTCCCGCATAGGTTTTCGACCAGCTGCTCATCGTGGTGGATGGTCTACCTATGGCGATAGCGGCTTGGATGTGTTCATCGGATACCGTGGCCAGCCATGATTGGTTATTCAGCTGGTTTGCCCCGTCGGCAAGGTATCCCTCGCCGTTTGGCCCGTGACACAGGGAACAGTAGGTTCCATAGAGTGCTTTTGCCTCTGCGAGGCCGACGATTGGTGGCCCATCATATGTGTCCCCCAAGTCTGCATCGATTTGAGATGTATCGGATGGTTCAAAGGACGAACTGTCGTCTACAGGTATTCTGTCAACGGTGTCTTTGTGTTGTCCGGCATGAGTGTCCATCCCCGCGTCTGGAGCTAGAGAACTATCCAACACAGAAATGATATCGGCAGCTATACCTCCGGCTTCCGTATCCGGGAGTGAGTCCGGTACGGCATCAAGGACGACTTCGTTTGCCTCACAGGCGCACAGCAGGGATACCGTGCATGCAATCGTACGGAGATTCATGGCGTACCGCCATCATCGGAGCTTGAAGGCCAATCGCTTGGTGTGGCCAATCCAAGTACCTGATAGAGGCTGTACTTCACGTTATTGTATCCTTCTTCGGTCGACAGATTGGTTGAGAGTTCCCCCCCTTGCGGAAGTAGTTTTACGATCGCGCCCGATGTGTCCAGGATGAACATATCGTCTTTTTTACCCTGGAGAAGGCCCCAAACGTCAGTGTCGGCAGTGTCTTGCAGAAGCGGGAATGCGCACATATCAACCAGTTTCTGCGCACTGTCGAGTCCACTTTCAGTGTTGATACTGACGATATGGATATCGATACCAGCCACTGCGAACTCATTTTGCATGCGATGAAGGTTCCCAGCCTGGGAACGACAGTAACTTCACCACGACGCCAATAAGACCGCGAGTGTTACTCGGTCGCTGAAAGAATCTATTCCGTATACCGATTCAAACCCGCAGCTCTGTGGTTGGAAGTCGGATAGGGCCCAGTCAAGGGATGCAGTACCGTCCTCGGCTGAGGTGGAGTAGGGAGCATCGCTCGTCGCGATGGTTTCGGGTCCAATGCATAATGCCGGTGTTGGACCAGGTTCCGGAGTTGTCGTTTCATTAGAAGGCTCGACGAAGTCGTCGCCCAGGATCTGGTATTCGCCCGAATCATCTCCAAGCGCAGAAGTGGTGCCTGATACGGAATCCAGGTCTCCGGTACACCCGCTCGCCACAGTAGCTGCAATGCAGGCGTAGACCATTACGATGTATATGTGAGGAGCACAGCGCATGTCACCAGTATATGAATACTGAGCTCGCTGGAAAGGCTTTGTGTAGATGACCAAAGTAGGAGTTTCGTGCTAATCCCGTCATTCATGTTGAAACGAAAGCCACTGGTCATTGGAATTGGCGGCGGTACGGGCGCCGGAAAAACTACGATTGCACGGGCAATTACATCCGAGCTTGCCGTTGGCTCGGTCGCCTATCTGCAGCACGATGCGTACTATCGCGACCGACCTGATTTGTCCGATGAGGACCGAGCAAAGGTCAACTACGACCACCCCGAAAGCCTTGAGAATGAACTCTTAGTACACCACATTGATGCGCTTTGTGCGGGTCAGGCCATTGAGCGCCCAAACTATGACTTTGTGCAACATCGACGCCTGACTGAGACGACCCGAGTTGAAGCTTCGCCGGTGGTAGTGGTCGAAGGTATTCTTTTATTCTCCGACCCTCTTTTGAATGCTCGTTATGACATCAAGATTTTTATCGATACGCCCGCGGACATCCGCGTATTGCGAAGGATCCGACGTGACCTGGAAAAGCGTGGGCGGAGCTTTGATGATGTCCGACGGCAGTACTACGCGACCGTGCGCCCGATGCATGAGGCTTTTGTGGAGCCCACCAAGTACAAGGCGGACCTCATCGTTCCTGAAGGGGGCAACACTCGAGTGGCAATCGACCTCATAGTGCAGCGCATTCGCAGCGAGCAAAACCACTAATCGCTAGGTTCTCCGATGGAAAAGCAGTTCTGAACTTTAACAAATACTTTTATGTGCTTACGTGGAGTTTTTGTCTCAGCATTCTGCATGAGTTGGTCTCTAGGCTTGACACGTCGCCACACTGGCACTTGAATCGCGCGTCATCACGCATCCAATAAATGAGGTTTGCGTGAACTGTGCACCCACTAATCGATGGGGAAAGTATTTGGCCCGCGGGAAAAAGTCGGGAATAACCCGGTGCGGTTGGGGTTACCGACGGTTGGGCACGCCCGTGCTGAATGAAACGGGCGCGGGAAAGCAATGGAGGGAAGCGCGCATGAGTGCGGCAACAGTCGAGGCGGCCGGGGTTACTGAGTCACCCGCTGATAAGGCAATGATCGAGGTACGCGACCTTAGAAAGTTCTACGGTAGCTTCGAAGCATTGAAAGGCATTTCATTTCGAGTGGGACGTGGGGAAATCGTCGGTTTTCTGGGACCAAATGGTGCCGGAAAGACCACGACGATGAAGATCCTCACTGGTTATATTTCCGCCACGAGCGGTTGGTTTGGAGTGGCCGGGTTTGACGGCTTCGATAATAGTCTCGATGTACGGCGAAATATCGGATACCTCCCGGAAAACGCTCCATTATACCCTGATATGGGAATCATCGAGTATTTGAACTTCGTATGTCAGATTCGCCGCATTCCTGTCGGTAAGCGAAAAGCGCGGATTGATGCGATGGTGGAGACGGTCGGACTCACCAGTATGATCAAAAAGAACATCGGTGAGCTCTCGAAAGGGTACCGACAGCGGGTTGGTTTGGCGCAGGCCCTGATTCATGAACCCCCGGTATTGATTTTGGATGAGCCGACCTCTGGCCTCGACCCGAACCAAATTGTCGAAATCAGAAAGCTGATTAAGGACCTTGGGAAAGAGCACACCATTATCTTGAGTACGCACAATCTTCCTGAGGTGCAGATGACATGCTCTCGGATGATTATCATTTCCAACGGGACAAAGGTCGCTGACGGAACGGCAGACGCGATTCAGGCTCAGCACGCAGACACGCAAAGCTTACTCATCACGGCACGGGTGTCGGAGGAAGCGCGCGCTGCCATGTCCGACACCATTACATCCATTCCGTCCGTTCTGTCGGCGGAGCTGTTACAGCGAGATGGGGAACGCGTTCAATTTCGGGTGTCCGGCTCTGGAGGCGACGAGTTGGCGGAGGCGGTGTACTCCACAGCGAAAGAGCACTCATGGTCTTTGATCGAACTACGTCGTGACGTGATGGATCTGGAGAAGATTTTTCACAAGCTCACTCAGTACTAATTCCAGCCGAACTGTAGGCTGGTCCACGGGGCTAATTCACATGGGTAATATTTGGTTTATTGGACGACGTGAGCTCGCGTCGCTCTTCAACTCGGCCATCGCTTGGTTTGCGATCGTGGTATTCCTCTTCATGGTCGGCGCCTTGTTCTTTTGGACCGGCGAGTTTTTTGAAGTGGGTCAAAATACGATGCGAGGCTTTTTCGACCAGGCCACGCTACTTTTTATCTTCTTGCTGCCGGCCATAAGCATGCGTCTGGTCAGCGAAGAGAAGCGGACTGGGAGTTTGGAGCTGCTGATTACGATGCCGCTTCGAGATGTCGAAGTGATGCTTGGTAAGCTCCTTGGAGCCTTCCTGTTTTTGGTGATCACTCTTCTGCTCACAGCCGCTTACCCTATCACGCTTTCAATGCTTGGTCGGCTGGATATGGGCCCCGTCATTGGTGGCTACGTCGGTCTTCTGCTCATGGGACTTTCATTTCTGAGTGTGGGGTTGATGGCTTCGACATGGACAAAGAATCAGATTGTCGCCTTCATACTGACATTGCTGATCTGCGGTTTCTTCTACTTCATTGATGCGATGGCAGGAGCATTCTGGGAGAGTGCCCAGGATACCGTGGCGCATCTTTCCTTCCGGGCACACTTCGAGAACATCTCTCGAGGGGTTCTCGATACGCGTGACATTATCTTCTATCTCTCGGTGACCACGCTCGCGGTCACCATTGGGACTTTTAGCTTAGAAAGTCGACGGTGGACCTAATGGTAGAAAAACAAGTCAACAGAAATCGCAAGCTGCTGAGTGGCTCTAATGCCCTGCTGATGGTTCTGGGTATTGGGGGACTACTGGTTGGACTAAATTGGTTCGGATCCACGACCTATGCGCGTGCGGACGTCACGGAGAACCAACTTAATAGCTTGTCCAATACATCGATCGACGCCGTGCAATCCATGGAGGGGTTGGAGCTGCGATTATACCGCAGTAAGCGACTGCCCAAATCTTTGGAAGGACCTCGTGTGGTTATCGAGAACGTGCCGCTTTTTATGCAGCAGCTTGAAGATAAACTCGATGAATACAAGCGTGCGTCCAATGGCAACGTCACTCTTGCTGTCATTGATGATGATTTGGAGTCACAGGCCGGCGCTATCAATCTCATTCCGTTGAAAATACCGTCGGAGAAGTCGGAAGACGCTGATCCAGATGCCCTCAATAAGCGCTATTACATCGCGTTGTCGCTACATTACGGGACAGTGGAAGAGGTAGTCCGGGTGCTCAGCAATCCGGGTACATTCGGGTACGACATCACGAAATCATTGCTCCGTCTTCGGGCCAAGCAAGCTGATTCGGCGGTACAGCGCGATCTCATCGTAGCCGGTAAAGACCTCAATGAGCAGGTATCAAACTGCCTGAAAGCGATTGAAAAGCTCAACCTTGCGGCGGATAAACAGGAAGATGAATTGGAAGGGGGGCTTGTCGAGCAGGCGCAAAACGCACAATCGGAAGCGGCCAGTCAGATCAGTGCGTACATACAAAGCCTCGATACTCTGGATACGACCTGTGGCGCGGTGACTGCGGCGCTCAAGGTAGAGCGCGATAAGCTGCAAAAAGCGAAGAATGATGATCCGCGACGGGCGTTATCAAGGGAGCATTATGACCGTTTGCTGAGCCGAATCGGTTGGTTCGACGGTCTATACGGTGCGTGGGTGGCTACGCTGGTTGGTCAATCGAACGACCCTGCGCTTATCAACCGCCTCACGAAGTTGCTGGACCATCCTGAAGTCCCTGCCCGAACCACGACATTGCGCGTGCTGGCAGCGATGCTGCGCGGAACGCAACAAACACCGGGCCTGCAAGGGCCGGCGGCACAGTTGGCCGGTCAGTCGATTGAAAAAGGTCTCAAAGACCGCGATGCAGTGGTACGAGCAGTGGCGGTTGAGGTCCTTGCGAATGCTGCTGGTGAGCGTGCAATAACGCAGATTCAAGCAGCACTCAAAGACCCTGCTCCAACCGTACGTGAAGTGGCTCTCGATTTGGTGCTGCGAATGAAGCTTAAGGTCGACAACGCGTCGATTGAGCCATTCTTGAAAGATGAAAACTGGCAGGTACGTCGCATGGCTGTTGCGGTACTCATGGAGTCCGGAGGACAAGCTGAGCTTTTCCGGCCACTCCTTGACGATCGGAATCGAGAGGTGCAATTCCTTTCGGCCTATGCACTTGCTCGACTTCGTGACCAGCAAAGTGAACAAAGGCTACGGGCTATACTGATGACGCTGCCTGCAGGCCAGGCTCGTTCCGTTTTAGAAGGCGAGTTGGATGCAATGCCAGGCTCGGCACCCGAACCGTCTGAGATACCGGCGCCAGCGAATGCGCAAGGTGCATCAGCTCCCGCAGGTGATACACCGTCTCCGCAAGGGGGGGAGGCCGTACCGCTCCCACCGGGCGGCCCAACAGCGAGCCGTGCTCCAGGCGGTCCAGGTGGACAAGCCCCTCCAGGCGGTGGTTTACGTCAGGCACTTGGAAGAGCCGGACTCGATCGCCTTGGAGACGTTCAAATGCCGGGTCCTGTGGAGGGTATCAAAGTGCTTGAGGGGCTTCGAGACGAGATAAATACGCTCTACACCACACTGAAAGACTCACCTGGCCGGAAAAGCATCGGATTCTATTGTGGTCACGAAGAGTTCTGCCCATTTGCTGAAAAAGACACCAAAATCCCCGATGAGGTTGTTCAGGCGTTTGCACAACAGCCGTTCACTAAAAAGGCGATTGACGACATCAAAAACCTGGAGAATCGGCTCAACGAGCAGAACGATGGTATTCGGAATTACTTCCTTTCGGCTGGTTATCGGCTGATCGAAGTGCGCGCCGGTCAACCCGTCCCACCAGAGGTCGATGCGCTATTCGTGTATGGCCCCCGTCAACCGTTTGCTGACATCGATTTGTACGACCTCGATCAGTTCCTTCTGACGGGGAAGCCTGTCGTGTTGTTGCTCAACAATTTCGATGTAATGGTGAATCAATGGGACGACCAGCCACCGTACAATCTAACGTCGAAAATTCAGTCTACCAATACGAATCTCGATAGCTTCCTAGCGCACTACGGGGTCACAAATAACAAAGACCTAGTGATGGAAACGGAAAAAGGGCTTTACGAGCGTATCAATACTATCTCGATTGAGATGAGTAATATTGGTCCGTTGCCTCTGGCGGCCAAGTATAGCTACCCGCTCTATCCGACATTTGAATACTTTAGCGAGACGGATCCCTTAGTAGCAGGGCTACGGCGTGTCACTATGCCCTTTGTCTCTAGTGTCTCTCCTTCCGATACCGGAGACCCGGCGCTTAAGTTCGAGTCGCTAATTCAGTCCTCTGTGACCTCGATCAATCGTTCCAAGGACTTTGTTATCGACCCCAAGACATTGAAGGATGAGTTATTCGCATGGCCAGTGAATGGGCCCCATACCGTGGGGGCACATATTACTGGGGACGGGGTCAGCTCCTACTTCGCGGGTAAGCAGCGTCCCAGCCGCGACATCGCGGAGACTGCAGACGGGGCACCTAATGAGGACGTACCAGCCGAATCCGCGCAGCTGGATAAGGGCAAAGTGAACTTGGTTGTCCTAGGCTCCAATCTGGGCTTCGAATCGATCGCTCCAAGCAGACTTATTGCTGATTTCAATTTGACCGAAATCGCGAAGGAAAAGGTCACCGGATTGGGTGCAGCCATCCCGTACTACATCCGTTTTGTGAACACTTGGGGCCGTTTTGTCGGGTATCAAAACCCCGTGCATCTCGGGGAGCGTGGCAACCTTTCGCAACTACCTGGACAGCAGGTCGACTTCTTTCGTAAGAGTGTTGAACTCTTATTCGGAGTTTTCGATTGGGCTACCGGCGACGTTGGCTTGGCGCAAATCCGGGCGAAGGGCGACACCGATCGGCCGATAAAAGTCACGGAATCCCAGCGAGCACAAGTCACTTATGGCCTGGTCTTTGGCCTGCCTTTGTTTGTCATCCTCTTGAGCTTGTTCCGGTTTTACTTACGTCGCATGGCGCGTAATAGGTTAGGTGGCGGAGCGTAGACAATGAACAAAACCACGATTGTAGTGCTGCTCGCAGCAGCTGGTCTTCTTGGGTACTTGGCGACACGGGGCGCAACGGAACCCACAAGTCCTCAGCCCCTGACGCTGGCGGGATGCCTTGCCCCTGCAGCGCAAGCCGAATTTCAAAAGCGTGAAGAGAGTCCTCTGCTGTTTTTGAATGAGAAGAAGGAAGACAAATCCAAGGTGCTCGGTACCTGTGCGTATGATGAGTTGGAGGTCGTCCGAGACGGTCAACGCATCGTAATGAAAAAGCTCGCGGAAGATGAGTGGGAGATTCTTGAGCCGGTGAAAAGCAAGGTTGCTATCTTTCGAGTCAAGTCGATGGTTGAAGCCTTCTTCACTGACACGGCGCTGACACCCGCCCGCACGCTAAAATCAGATGCACTGCTTGCAGATTTCGGCCTGGATACCAGCCGAGGCATTCAGGTCACGGTGAAAGAAGCAGGTGTTGTGAAAGCATCGCTTACCATTGGCGACCGTAAAAAACTGGAGTCGCCGGGAGCTGATGAAGGGTCTGAAAAATACGATACGTTCGTATCTCAGATAGGCGCTCCGTTACAAGTCTACCGAGCGAAGCGTAAAGACCTGCGGCAACCGTTTGATGTTGAACTTTCCGAGCTTCGCGATAAGAAAGTCTTCGACTTCAAGATGTACGACATTGCTAACGTACAAATTGATGATCCTTCTGCAGAGACACCCGAGAGTGTGGTCGTTAGTGCGACCTGGACTGATGACGAAACACCTCCGGCAGAGGGGTCGACTCCACCCAAGGAAAAAAAGAAGAAGGGTAGTTTCACGCTAGATGCACCCACCGTCCCCTCGTTCAAGCTTATGAACATGCAGTCCTACTTTTCGGCTGTCGCAGGACTACAGGCCACCGAATACATCATGAAAAAACCAGGGGCAGAGACAGGGCTCCTCGATGTCTCCAAAGCGAAGCGAGTGACCATTACTCGTACCGAGGGAGAGCCATTGGTGGTGGTATTCGGCGCGGAAAAAGAGAAGGACAAGTACTTTGCCATGATCGCCGGTCGCCAGGAGTACATGGTGGTCAGCAAATACACCCTGGAAAATCTGGTAAAGAGCCTCGGCCAGTTGCGGGATAAGAACGTGCTCGGATTGGAGAGTGATGAGGGCGTCACATCCATTGAAATTGTGCACCCCACGTCGAACGGACCATTGCGATTCGAAAAGGTGGGAGCTGAATGGCAAATTACCGCCCCCTCGGTACAAAAGCCGTACGAAAAAGAGATGAAGGCGTTGCTCAGCGGTATTAAGTACTTCCGTGCAACGGATTTTATTGCTGCGCCTACTGACCTAGCATCGGTGGGACTGGGAGCTTCTACCAAACGGCTCACGATTACCGCCGATGGGGCGTCTCAGACGATAGAGTTTGGCGCCGAAAAAGACTCGAAAGTGACCTGCCGGCTCGTCGAGAAGAATTTACTCTTCACCGTCGGTTCGTGGACGGCGAAGAAGTTCGATAAGACGCTTACGGATTTCCGGGATAAGGCGGTCATTGCTATCGACCCGCAGCGCATTCAGTCGATGACCCTGGTCCATAAAGACGAGACCGTTACCTTGGAACGTACCGGGGTGATTAGCTGGAAGATGACCGCACCCGTAGAAATGGACGAGACGAGTGGGCTAAAAGAGGCTTCGGCGAACGCTGTCGCGAACGCCTTACGCAGTTTTGAAGTCAAGTCATTTTCCGACAAGACCATCGAAGCGGCGGGCCTTGATACGCCCGCATTCTCCTTGCGCGCCACGCTAGAGGACGGCAGCAAACGCATTATCAAGGTCTCCGATACGATGGAAGATGATGGTCATCTCATCACCGTAGTGACTCCAACGCAGAACGGCGTGAGTACGTACACAGTCGATAAGTATCGGATCCAGTCGATTCGCAAAAAAGCTGCTGATCTGAAGCAGTAGAAGCGTCTGCATAACACGCAACGAACTCTCCATCAGAAAAGAAACTATAGTTGAAACTCGCACATAGGCACCGCTCTTGGCACTCTACGCGTAGTGGCAATTGGGTTGAGGAGTAAGAGTGTTCAAGAACACAGCGGCGGTAATTCTTGCGGCAGGCAAAGGGACTCGTATGCGCTCGGAACGCCCAAAGGTGCTTCACGAGGTACTCGGGCAGCCGTTAGTCCACTTTCCCGTACAGCTAGCCGCCGAATTGGATGTTGGCGTCACCGTTATTGTGGTGGGGCATGCCAAAGAGGCAGTCGAGCAATCTGTACGCCGTATTGCTCCTAATGCACGCTTTGCTCATCAAGTGCAGCAGCGCGGGACGGGCGATGCGGTCAATGCGGCGCGTGAGGCGACCGAGGGGTTCGATCGCCTGCTCATTCTTAGTGGTGATGTACCTGGGCTGAGCGCTCTAACTGTAGAGCGATTACATCAGGCGTGCAGTGATCGTAATGCGCCCTTGGCGGTACTGACATTTACGCCCGATGATCCTACGGGCTACGGACGAGTACTCACCGATAGCTCGGGAGCGGCGCTCCGCATCGTTGAGCATAAGGATGCAAGCCCGGAGGAGCGCGCAGTTCGCGTGGTCAATTCGGGGGTGTACCTCGTGAATCGTGCGCTCGTGTATGACGCGCTGTCGCGGGTGGGAACAGATAACTCGCAGGGTGAGGTATATCTCACCGACATCGTCGCATTGGCGCACGAGGCCGGTACTCCCGGAGTCGCTGTAAACTGCGAGGACCACTTTGAGGTAGCAGGCGTCAACGACCGGAGTCAGCTCGCCCAGATTACTGCGCGCCTTCAGCATGATCATAACCACGCATTGATGACCTCTGGAGTGACCATGCATGACCCATCGCGTACTTGGGTCGAGCTTGGGGTTCAGCTTGGCCAAGACGTGACATTGCACACCGGTGTCGCGCTCCGGGGAAACACCACCGTTGGGGCCGGTGTCACGATAAGTGCCGGAGTAGACGCCACGGATGCGCGGATCGAAGCTGGAGCGACGATATTACCGTACTGCGTACTGAATCAGGCCCATGTGGGACCGAACGCGAAGGTCGGACCATTTGCGCATTTACGCCCGGGCACTGTGCTTGGTCCGGAAACGAAGATTGGAAACTTCGTAGAAACGAAAAAGACCACGCTAGGGAAGGGCAGTAAGGCGAGCCATCTCACCTATCTTGGTGATTGCGAAGTGGGTGAGGCCGCCAATATTGGTGCGGGGACCATTACGTGTAATTACGATGGCGTCGGTAAACATAAGACCGTCATTTCCGACCGAGCTTTCATCGGTAGTAATACGGAGCTCGTCGCACCAGTGGTGGTGGGCGAAGAGTCGGTCGTAGGTGCGGGCACCACAGTGACCCGAGATGTACCGGCTGGTGCATTGGCGGTCTCCCGTGCCGACCAAAAGAACATCGAGAATTGGGCGTATAAGCACGGCCCTGTGGTACGTAAGACACGTACGCAGAAAACACAGGGAGAGTAGGGGGCAGCCATGTGCGGCATAATTGGCTACATCGGAGAGCGAGAGTGCTCAAACCTTATTCTCGAGGGTCTGCGTCGCCTGGAGTACCGCGGCTACGATAGCGCGGGTATTGCGGTGATTTCGGATGGCGATTTTGATATCCGCCGTGCCGCCGGCAAACTTGATCGGTTAGCGACGAGCCTGGCAGGTGAGCCACTGCACGGCACCGTCGGGATAGGGCATACACGCTGGGCCACGCACGGAGCGCCCACCGAGCAGAACGCCCACCCGCACCGAGCGGGCGATATCGTGGTGGTACACAACGGCATTATTGAGAACCATCGTGAGCTTCTGCGGGAGCTTATTGCCTCTGGTCATGAGTTTCTTAGCGAAACCGACACCGAGATTGTCGCTCATCTTGTACGACGTGAGCGCGCGGCTGGGCTCGATTTACGCGCTTCGGTCCGCGCGGCATTGCAGCATGTCGAAGGCGCGTACGCGATTGCAGTGATGGATTGCCAGCACCCCGACACGATCGTGGCGGCCAAGAACGCATCACCACTCGTGGTCGGCTTGGGTGAAAACGAAAACTTCATCGCGAGTGACATCCCGGCCATTCTCAACCACACCCGGAATGTGGTCTTCCTCGATGAAGGTCAAATGCTCGAACTCACTCGTAGCGGGGTCACCTTCTTCCGCATCGACGATGGGAGCCCGTTTGAACCCGAGGTGAAGCACATTTCGTGGACGCCCGCGATGGCAGAAAAGGGCGGCTACAAGCACTTCATGCTCAAAGAGATCCATGAGCAGCCGCGGGCAGTGACGGATACGATGCGTGAGCGCATTCGGCTCGAAAGTGGGCAGGTGGACCTCCCCGAGCTGACGCTAACCGCCGAGTCTCTCAGCAATATCCATCGCGCAGTAGTGATCGCCTGCGGTACGAGCTGGCACGCCGGCATGGTGGGTGAATACCTCATCGAGCAGTTCGCGCGGATTCCAGTCGAGGTCGAGCTCGCAAGTGAGTTCCGCTACCGTCATCCGGTAGTTGATGAGCACACGTTGGTGATCGCAGTGAGCCAGTCTGGGGAAACTGCCGATACTATCGCGGCCCTAAAAGAGTCGAAAAGTCACGGCGCGCACGTGCTCGCGATTTGCAACGTGGTGGGCTCAACCATCACTCGCCTGGCCGACAGCGTGGTACTGACGCACGCTGGCCCTGAGGTGTCGGTCGCCTCCACGAAAGCCTTCACCACTCAAATTGTTGCGCTCTATCTCCTCGCCGTACGGTTGGGACAAGTACGCGGTCTCTTGGATGCCGAGCGCTCGACTCAGCTGCTCCAAGACCTGGTCGAAGTACCCATTCATATGGAAGCCATGCTCCATGAGGGAGAGGCTACATATCTCGAGATGGCGAAGCGCTTTAGCCACTCCGCTAACATGCTTTATCTCGGCCGTGGACTCAGCTTTCCTATCGCGCTTGAGGGGGCATTGAAGCTCAAAGAACTCAGTTATATCCACGCCGAGGGGTATGCCGCCGGTGAGATGAAGCACGGGCCCATCGCACTGATCGAAGAGAGCGTACCGTCAGTGTTTGTCTGCCCGGATGGGCCAAATTTTGAAAAGACGGTGGGAAATATCGCCGAAATCAAAGCCCGTGGCGGCCCGGTCATTGCGGTGACGTGCGTGAATGGTAAAGCGGCGCTGGAAGCGGAGGCAGATTTTGTGCTGACCGTCCCGTCTTCCCCGGAGCATACGCAGGTGCTGCTCACGAGCCTCCCGATGCAGCTCATCGCCTACCACATCGCCGATTTCAAAGGCACAGACGTCGACCAGCCACGGAACCTCGCGAAGTCCGTCACCGTGGAATAGCAGGCAACATCTATTTGAGCGAGAGCGTTCCCATCATCTACGCCGCTGAAACAGCACACCTAGAGACTCGCGGCTTTATCAGTACGGCATTATTTAGGTATACATTCGCCAGAGTCGCAGACTGACTCTGCATCGCAGTCATCGTCAGATGTACAATCGGGAGTACGTCCCACAAACAAGCACACGCCGTCCTTACAGACCATTGCCGAATCATCGCAATCTGAGTTGGATTGGCACTGAGCAAAAGCTGGTTGGTCGGGAGAGGAACTAGCTGCATCCCTCGTGCTCTCAGTGTTGCCACAGCCACTCAGACCGATCACGCTTAGCACCAGAAGAGTAGAAACCAGTACAGAGTGAAAATGACGCATGAACCCTCCCACGTATGTGTCCGCAGAATATGGCCAGAGACCAACCTAAGCCAATAGGATCATGAAAAGCCCAATAGGCGAGATGGTTGATGCACCGCGGAGTAGCGCGAAATCCATTCAAGCCGAGCCAATCTCGGCCGTGTGTTCGCCCCTACTCTAGCAGATGAGATACTTAGGGACTTCCTGTGTGTCGACGGGAAACCCTTCGAGAGAACACTAGAAAATTGAAAGGCGCCCATAAACGTGCGCACAGTGGCTCATCAGAATACTTGCACTGATTTGACCACGTCATCGCCGATGGCCAATCGCCGCTTCGGCGCGCGCCTACTGCGTAGACAAGCTAGGGAGTCATCATGTTTGAAAAAAACCAAAACAAAGCCGAGCGAGTTCTACGTTTCTTAATCGCGGTGGTCCTGCTACCGGCGCCATTCGTGCTGGAGCAAAACGCGTACACACTAGGCCTGGCCGCAGTCGGCGGGATTCTGCTGTTCAACGCACTGAGCGGCTC
>PKDL01000026.1 GCA_002863065.1 Pseudomonadota bacterium | reverse complement strand
CCTATCGATCGGTCATGAATCCTGCCGTTGGCTCTCCCTTTCGTGACCCGTACCAAGCGCATTTCAAACAAATACAGGCGGTATCGTCCCATACGGTACGGATCGAACTCAGGGCGCCTTACGCCACCTTCCTGACGGACCTCGTCCTAGGTATTGTTCCCTCTCATATCCTTGCAGGTACTGGCGACCGGTTTTTACCAGACCAATACGTTGGGTCAGGCCCCTATCGGTTTCGTTCGAGGCAAGGTGAACGACGGCTTGATCTGGAAGCAGTGAGAGCGAAGGGCGAAGGCGCAAAACATCTTATATTCAGAACGATTCGTGATGAAGGTACGCGATTGATTGCTCTGCTCGGCGGCAGTATCGATATCGCTCAAAATTCCTTTTCGCCAGTTCTCGCGAATGTCATCGGTGCTCGCCCGGAGCTCGTAGTGGATAGCCAACCCTCGATCGCATTCACCTACGTAGCACTCAACATGAAACACTTGGCACTTGCAGATGACCGGGTACGGAGAGCACTCGCCTACGCCATACCGAGACAACGCATTATCAATACACATCTCCTAGGCCGAGCAGATTTAGCGAGCGGAATGTTAGCCCCGATGCATTGGGCGTACGAATCAGATGTCAGTAAGTACGAATATGACCCAGAATATGCTCGCGAACTATTGCTGGAAGCCGGGTATGGCCCCGAAGGAAAACACCTTTCCATCCAAATCAAGATCTCCACGGACCGATTTCGACGTACTCTTGCGCGCACGATTGCCGCCGCTTGGAAAGAGGTCGGTGTAAACGCTACCGTCAGAAGCTATGAATTTGGAACGTTTTTCGCTGATATCAAAAACGGACACTTTGAAGCTTATCTATTAGACCTTCCAGAACCGATGGAGCCCGATATGTATCGCTGGATGCTGTACAGCCTCGGGACGCCTCAGAAGGAGCCGACCGATGGGAGTCGATACGCACGATATGACCGACGGTATTTGCCCCCGGAACTACTTAGCTTGAATCCGCGACGCGATGCTGACTGTGCAGATTACCGTGGCATTGCACTACGCAATGGAATGCGTAATTGGGTCCATCGAGCCTTCGGGATATCTCCACCATACAGCACTGCGAACCGTGTGTATTACGCAAATCCGATAGTGGATTGCCATCTCGAGCTGGCTCTAGAGCCTTCTGACCGTAAAGAGCGAATTCCTCATTACAGCGAAGTACAACAGATTTTAGCGAATGATTTGCCGGTCATACCGCTTTGGCATCCACACGTCCAAGTCACCCGGCGCGCAAATGTGGTTGGCTTTGACCCACTGCCTAATCTTCGACTGGCGAACCTTGTCACCACACGGCGTAAAAGGCAGCCTACGAAGCCATGATGAACTTTTTCCGCACCCCATTTTGGAGCAAAGTCCGTACTGCACTCACCGTTGCATTAGCCGCGAGCTTCGCAATAGGTCTCCTTGGCCGATTGAAAGGACCTCCCGGGGACCGCTTACCAAAAGGAATGGCTTTACCCGATTTGACCCTGCCGTACGTCACGGGGAGCCCTGGGGACGTCTCTCTCTCCGATCTCAAAGGAAAGCCTCTCGTGCTGAATTTCTGGGCCAGTTGGTGCGGCCCCTGCAAGCATGAATTACCAGTATTGAAATCGCTCTATCATCGGTACAGAAACCAGGACGTCGTGATTCTCGGAGTGACGGACGACAGTCCGGCGCAGATTCGGGCTGTATCTGCCCAAAATGACCTCCCCTACGCGACCGTATTGGACAAACGAGGGCGACTTGGCCGTCGGCTTGGGGTGCGTACAATTCCGTTTACAGTATTTGTGTCAAAAGACGGTCACGTGAGTGGGGACGTAACGGGAACCCTTGCTGAATCGGAAGGCATTGAACGAATAGACCAACTCCTCTCGGAGTCTGATTCATTGGAGTAACGTCGGATGATGCGAGGAATCAATGTCTGCATTAGTAGTTGAAAAGAATCGCGTGGAAACGCATCTATAAGAGCATGCGTCGTTCGTTACCCGTCTACCACGTGATAGCACTACTGATTACGGGCTGTTCTCCGGCAGCGGAAACATTGCTTGCCCCCCACGACGTGTCTGTACCGCTTGCGGAACCAGATACGACGGAAGAGGACCTGCGTGCGCCAATGGACCAATACTGGGAAGGGGCGGTGCCAGAACCGCCCGGTGATGAAGAGCCCCTCACCTACAAGGATTACGTGTCGTTAAGCCTGAACCGTTGGTGCGGCGAGTGTCACTTGGGTCCGACCGACTGGGACTGCTCCGGTGCATCAGTCTGCTTCGTATCATTCCCAGAAATGATGCGCGCACCAGGATGCTGCTCAGAAGAAGACCCCTTCGGGACATGTGAAATTTCCCCCGAAATTCCAGGTATGACCTTTGGCCATTGTGTTCTTTTCCGGATTGAAGCGACGAAAAGGGGGGATACGGAAGCCATCCTGCTGTCCAAAGGAAAGCCTATCATCGTCCCAGATGAAGAAGTTGAGATGATTAAGCGATGGCTCAATGAGGGCCAACCCTTCGAATAGTGACGTCCATCACACACTAAAAATCGATAGGCTGCTCAACTTTCTATATTTTCTCGGTAGTGGAACGCCCAGTCTGCCTTGACGTAGGCCCTCGCTTCATGGTGGCCTCTCGCCGCTGCAGCCTCGCACCGCAAGGCCGCCAACTAACGAGTGTAGGTGCTTCGCTTGGGACAGACCCGCACGCGCACCGTTAAACCGAAAACCGAGAGGAGTCACACTATGAGCATTCTTGTTGGGCGCAAAGCCCCCGATTTTACATCCGATGCGGTCCTCGCCAATGGAACCATTGTAGGCGACTTCAACCTATCTAAAACGCTTGAAGGTAAGTACGGGGTGCTGTTCTTCTACCCGATGGACTTCACGTTTGTATGCCCGACCGAGATCGTAGCCTTGTCGCATCGCACGGAAGCACTCGCCGCACTCAACACGCAGGTTATCGGCGTATCTATTGACTCGCATCACACGCACTTTGCGTACCGCAACACGTCCACCGACAACGGCGGTATCGGTCCTGTCAAATACCCGCTAGTTGCGGACCTGGATCACTCGATTTCTCGCGCGTACGGCATTGAAGTAAATGGCGGCGAGAGCTACTACCCCAATGGGGTATCGATGCGTGCGACATTCGTTATCGATGCAAACGGCATTGTCCGTCATCAGGTCGTCAACGATGAACCACTCGGCCGAAACATGGACGAAGTAGTCCGTATCGTAGAAGCGCTACAGTATTTCGAAAAGAACGGCCAGGTATGCCCGGCTGGCTGGACAAAGGATAAGTCTGGTTTCAGTGGCACTGCAGCCGGCGTCGCTGCGTACATGAAAGATAACGCGGGCAACCTGTAAGAGGCGCGTTTACCGCAATCGTTGTAGGGGGCAACATTCATATCCATAAAATATGAATGTTGCCCCCTGTAATCACCTCAGCCCTCCACCCAGACTGCCGCAAAATCAGAACAAGCGTTCTACTAAAATAAGCGCTTTCTCCCAACCAGAACACTTGCATTTGGCGCCGCGACGCGAATAAGGTCCGGGCGTCGCTGGTGCGTGACGCCGAAGTTTGGCCAAGCGCCCATGAGGGAATCCGGTGTAATTCCGGAGCTGCCCCGCAGCGGTAAGTGGGAGCGAACACCGCAATAAGGACACTACCGGTCAGATGTAAGGCCAGTGGGAAGTCGCGGTAAGTAGATGTTGAGCTTCGCTCAGCGAGCCCATGAGCCCGAAGACCTGCCAGCCGACCCTGCTTCGGTCAATAGCGAAGCAGTGATTGTGACCAAGCCTCGAGGGGGGTTGATGGGTTGCGTAGGCACAGTACCGAGACGGCTGCCCGTCACATTGTGCACGTAGCGTACCCATGTTCCTTTCAGGCCGATATCGGCGGTGAACAAGTGCACGCATACAAGACACCGGGAGGGCTACAACATGCTACGAAGCATGTCGTCATCGTGTTGTCCGTTGTCTGCGGATGCTACGCACCACAGTCACTAGCAGAGCCCCCCGCAGAGCCCCTTAGCGTGCCTACGGTGCGAGTCGAAGGCCATCGACATGTAGACGATGACGCTGCGCCGAGAACCGTGATTACTCGGGAACAAATGGCCGACTCGATGGCAGACCTTCCAGAAATTCTGGAACAGTCACCTGGGTTGCGGACCACTCGGTTGGGAGGCCTCGGCAGCTATTCGACCGTCAGCATACGCGGGTCGACATCCGAACAGGTACTTATCTTTGTGGATGGGATCCCGCTCAATTCGGGGGAAGGTGGCCCCGTCAACCTAGCCAGCCTTCCGCTGGGGCCGGTGGATACAGTCGTAGTCTATCGAGGCATTTCGCCTGTACGGTTCGGCGGTAGTGCAATCGGTGGCGTTGTTAGTGTCCATACGAGAGAACTCGACGAGCCAATGGTTGAAGTCGAAGGCGGCGGCGGCCATTTCGGTACACGGTTAGCACGAGCATTCGCGGGATACGGGTCCGACACATGGAGCCTTGGGGCATCACTCGACTATTTCGGCAGCCTTGGCAACTTCACATTTACCGATGACAATGGAACCCGCTTCGACGCATCCGACGACCGTAAAATCGCACGACAGAACAACCACATGGACCAGGTGGCAGCATTAGCGAAAGGTCATGTGTCGCTGGGCCAAGACTGGGCGCTGCGAGCACTGAATCTGACCACCTGGCAAAAAAGCGGTCTGGCAGGCCGCGCCAACCTCCAGTCGAAGCAGACGAGTCTAGAGCAGACCCGAAATCTAACGTCGCTACGCTTGGAAGGGCTGCAGCTAGGTAATGTAGTCGACTTTACCGTGACCGGCTTCTTATCTTGGGCCGAAACGCGGCTATCCGACCCGCTGAGTGAAATTGGATTCGGTGCAGATGAGAGCCGAGATACGAACTGGGCCCCCGGGGTTACCACTCTGCTAAACGTTCCCATCGCGTTTGACGAAGATGAGCTTTGGGGGATGAGACTCAGCGTTACCGGGCAGTACCGATACGAAAGCTTTGAACCGGGGAGTAGCTCGTCTGCGGTCGTGGGTAAAGCTTCCATAAGGCACTTTGCCATGGTCGCAAGCGAAATCGGTTTTCAACTTGAGCCACTCGATACGGAAGTTATCGGCTCTTTGCGCTGGGAAAGCACGTGGAGCACGCTCACTCAGCCCTCCAATACCTTCAGCCTGCAACGTGACCCGCCGGACCAGTCCGGTGAAGAAGCTATTACGTGGCGAACCGCATTGGTCCAGCGTTCCATTCCCATGACTGAGCTAACGATCAATGTATCGAGCGCGGTCCGGTTTCCGAGTCTCTACGAACTTTTTGGTAACACGGGAGCCGTCTTGGGCAACCCGGCGCTGAAACCTGAAGAAAGCCTATCACTCGATTTTGGCGTACTGCATCGGGCGGATTGGTTGCCCAGCGGCAACGTCTGGACGCTTGAAGCGCACGTCTTCCACACCAAGCTGCAAAACCTCATTCAATTTGTGCAAAATGCTCAAGGCGTAGCAAGAGCCGAAAACGTTGATTCCGCCAATATCACTGGAGTCGAGCTAGGGACATATGCTGATGTCGCGGCGCACGTACGTGTCCGCGGCTCCTTCACGTGGCTCGACACGGAAAATACAGGAGTAATCAAGGCACGAAACGGTAAGCAACTACCGCTTCGCCCTGAATACAAGGTCTATGGTCAACTCACCGGTTACCACCGGTTCAACCTCAGTGGCCTGACTGAGCTTGGCGTCATGGTCGACATCGAGCATATCAGTGGAAACTTTCTCGACTCGACCAATTTGGTCGAACTTCCCGAGCGAACCATCTGGGGGCTCGGCATCTACGGGACCATGCTAGACAATCAGCTCCGAGCCGATGTGTCCCTTCGAAACCTCAGTAACACACAAGTCATCGATCTCGTCGGCTATCCACTGCCAGGATTCAGCGTCATGGCAACTCTGCGCTACACACCGGACATGCCAGAGGACGAACAATCACCCGTTACCAACAACCCGGAAGCAAGCAACTCATTAGATGAATGGAAAAAGGAAGAAACTCATGCGTAACTGGAAATCACTGATTCAAATTTTTGTGTGTGCGAGTGCACTCATACTTACCGGTTGTGCGTCAGATGATGACGACACGACATCCGCCACCGGTACGGACGGTACGACCGCATCCACCAGTACAGATAGTGCAGACACGTCAGATGGTGCCGATGCCACGGACGAAACGGATACCACCGACGAAACCGATGCCACCGACGAAACCGATGCCATCGACGAAACCGATGCAACCGACGAGACCGATGCCACCGACGATACGGATACTACAGACGAAACCGATGCGACCGACGCGACGGATGAAACCGATGCAACCGACGGTGCTGACGGTACGGACACAACCGACGGTGCTGACGGTACGGAAACGACCGACGGTGCTGACGGTGCAGATGGCCCTAAGCCCAACGCGGCAATGGTGGTCGTACAATCCGACTATGTGAGCACTTCCATCTCGTTGGTCAATCCAGATGGCACGCTTCTAGCTGACAGCATCATTGACTCCGGATCTGCTACGGCTGGCGTCACCACGGCGCTCTCTGGCGACGTCGTTGTGCCGAGCCTTCCCGCAAAAGATGGTTCTATCATTCTGATCGATCGCACTAACGGGATTCTCACTCGTATTGGTGCCACTGGTGACTACGCAGTGAAGGACCAAATCGATGTATCTACCGGCTTCTATGCGAACCCACACGATGTATGGCAGTGGGAAGATACGCTACTCATCACCCGTAATGAGACCAATGTAGCGGCTGGCGCCGAAGACTACGATGGCGGTGGCGATGTGCTGCTCGTCGACGCTGTAACAGGAGACATCACGGGTCGGATCGATCTCAATCCGATCGCGAGTGACGGTCTACTACCCAAACCATCTGGATTCGCCATTCTCGGTGGGGCCCCATGGGTCAACCTAGATCACTACTACTATAACGCAGAAGACTTCAGCAGCACCTACGGACCAGCCGCATTCGCAAAACTGGACCCTGCAAATGAGGCATACACCGATGTGCTCGTGCTTGAAAATGTAACAAATTGCGGGGGCCTATCCCACATTCCTGGCGGTTCTAGCGCGTGGGTCTCATGTACTGGTGGGTACGGTTCGACTGACCAATTGGCTGAGTCGGGTCTTATTCGGTTGACTGTCGGCGAAGACGGCACGGTTTCAGCCGACCACGAAGCAACGGCATCAACTTTCGCGGATTCCCCACTCGGATCAACCGTTGCGACCCTCGATGCCGATCGAGTCTACGTCATTCAGCCCGGGGACAGCTATGCTACCCCTCCCATTGACGATCAGCTGTGGCTGTACGATGCCGTCAGTGGCACCGCAACTAAAACGATTGTGACGAGCGGAGGATACAACTTGGGAACAGTCCTCGTTCAAAACGACGGGAAGTCCCTGTTTGTCACCGATGCAGACGCTACGGAGCCGGCGCTCCTCCGATTTACGGTGGGCGAGGACGGTGGATTGACCGCACTGGCACCGGTTGAGACCGACGCCACGACCTTCCTCCCTCCTCGGGGATTGGCATTCCTACCTAGCCCCAAGTAAAACGGACTTGGGCGGATACTCCTCTACGGGGCGTCCGCCTAGCCTCCCCACATAACGCTCGTCTGAGTACCGCACGAGAACCGAGACCCTAGTTCGTTTCTGCACCTCTTTGTATGTCTTGTGATAGTGGTTGCAAAAAGAGGGTCGATGAAGAGGTTCTTTCTTCTGAAGTCCAAGCCCTCATCTGTTTCTGGAGTGTGACTCATGAATCACAGCATGCGCATGTTCATTGCCAATGGTGGCCCGAAACTCAGCGAGATGTTTCATTATCCGTTCAATACGCCTCTCGGCTGGATGAATGATATTTTAATACAACGGTTCGGCTTACCCCCCTCCGTAGCTAACATGCGACAGAGGACACCAACGAACCGCCCAGAGCACTTCTTTCAAATGCTGTATGTGGCGTGTTGGGTTGCACAACCAGTCGTCAAAGGTACCTACCTGATCCCATATACCAATTTCTATAATCCCGGAGAGATCTGGGAGATGGTGAATCAGCTCACTAGCCGTTGGTCGACTCATCTTAGTGGCGGCGGACTAGAAGGCGCCTCCGGATATGGACACTCTGCCTCAGAAATTAATCGCCCCTGGGCCCTCGGAGTGGGTGAGTCCACCTTTCAATTTGTCCAGGGCGGTCGAGAACTGCTCGTACAGAACGTTCAAGACGCGGCACATTTCCGGTCTCATTCCGAATGGACCGGCGATGGATTTCTCATGCTCAAAATGGAAGGACATCTCGCCTACACAGCACGGCATATGTTTGCTGCAGTATATAAGGTTTTCGGCCAGGGAGGCAGAGACTTCTCGAAGGCCTTGAAGGGTTTGGCAAGCAGTGATCACGGAGAGGCCTCAGATTTAGAGATCGAGCTGCATGCAAACGAATATAACAAGCCATGGAATAACATTGTAGCGGCTGTATCTGGTAGCCGACTGACCGCGGAGAAGGCACCCAATGATGTCTTACACAGTCGAATTTTTGGTCCATCCGCTAGCGACACCACCACGGTCGCGACGGTAATAGCCGCGGCTTACTATATCCTATGGTCCAAAGGTGGTGAGACAGGAAAGGTTCTGCTGACGGCAAAACATTCGGCACTAGACGGTATGACACCAGATGAGGTGTTCAATCACGTGTATAGGTCAAACAATCGGGAGAAGGGTTGCTTCCTAGAAGCTCTTATCGAAATTGCCGCATCGAATGTAGACCTCAGTGATGGATGGAGAATCACCACCAGCCGTGTCGGTAAGATATTAGCGGCGCTCCGAAATCATCGGACGGGAGCAGAAGATGTTGCACGCTCACTAAAAAAAGACACAGGAACGCATTCACGATTCGCTACTGAAATCTATCTTGAAGTACCCCAAATCGATGAAGAACTTCAATCGCTGCTCCAAATACTAAGGACATGCGGTCGCTGATGTGTCTCGTCGCTTCGGTACCTTGTCCCACGGCGATAAGTCACTCGTAACGAGCAAAGGCCTCCGGCCAATTAGGCTTGTCAACGTTGCTACCTAGAATCGGCACATATTGCCCTGATACGGTGCTTAGGCCGTGACCCTCCCGGACTAGAGGCAGGCCTCATGTAGCAACGCAATTCATCATGCCGACTGGTCCGGAACAACGCTCAACCGCTTATAAAACCGCATGCACTGCTCAGATCAACGGATCCTGTGACTCGTATGAGCTCCGTTCGCTTGACTACTATGGTTTTCCCCCAACTACCCCGCCCTTGAGAGATCACAGCTTTAGCGGTAACTAACTGCCACATATAGTCGAACCAAGGAGTCCGTAGTGCCGACTGAATTAGAAATACAAGCGATAGAGGCAGCTACATTTCGCCGCCTAATTGCGCATCTCAGCCAACGTACCGACGTACAGAATATCGATCTGATGAATACCGCTGGGTTTTGTCGAAACTGTCTATCAAAGTGGTACCGGGCAGAGTCCGAGGACCGCGGCATACCTATGAGCTATGACGATGCGCGAGAGCTGTTGTATGGCATGCCGTATTCCGAATGGAAGGAAAAGTACCAAACAGAGGCCACTCCACAGCAGAAAGCACAATTCGCTTCTCAGTCCCCAAAAAACGAGCACCAGTAGTAAGCGGATCCGTCCCCCGTATCGTCGCTAGGGGTGATAAGCCCGCACCAATCATCGAGGTAGTACTTCCAACATCCGAACAAATGATAAAATCAAATATACTCGGCCATATTCGAATCGAAGACTGGAAATTACTGTCCGCGAGAAAGTAAGCGCGCGCTGATTCTGCTAGGGTCCGCTGGAAGGAGAGCACTATGGACTTTGAAAATCCCACGCTATTTATCGATGTACGCACCCCCGCAGAATACGCGGACGGCCATATCGCAGGGACGATAAATATTCCGCACGAGCAAGTGACGGATATTGCCGAGGCCATTGGCGATGACAAGGACCGCCATGTTGTCCTTTACTGTCGGAGTGGCGGACGAGTAGGTATGACAATCCCGTATCTTATGCAGTTGGGGTATACCAACATCGAAAACGGTGGGGGAGTCACCGATGTAGCACTGGAACTAGGGGTCGATATTGTTCGCGGGGGTTAGCCGGACACGGCTAACTGATAAACCAACGCTAATCGCCATCGGCGGTTACTCTCAGCACCTCATCGAACGTGGTATCGCCATTTAACATATGACGAATGGCTCCCTCACGAAGGGTAAGCATGCCCTCTTTACGGGCGATACGTAGAATATCTGTGCCATCGGAACGCTGATTTATTGCCTGACGTATCGCATCGGAGACTGGCATCACTTCGTACACCCCAATGCGTCCTCGTAGGCCTTTACCACGACACAGGTTGCACCCCTCTCCGTAGCTCACGGTGATATCGGGTGTCTCGCCCTGAGGCATCACCATCTTAAGAGCGCTACACTCATCACGGGTCAATTTACGTTCTTGCTTACACCCGTTGCATACGCGGCGAAGTAGTCGCTGGCCAACCACGGCTGTCAGAGTGGTCCCGACGAGAAAGGGCTCCACTCCCAAGTCGATCAGTCTGTTGATCGCAGACGGCGCATCATTGGTGTGCAGTGTCGACATGACCAAGTGGCCCGTAAGGGCGGCCTGTACCGCGTTATTGGCCGTTTCTTGATCTCGGATCTCACCGACCATGACCACATCGGGGTCCTGCCGCAGCGCAGTACGAAGCGCCGAAGCGAATGTAACCCCCGCCTTGACATTAACAGACACCTGATTGAACTCTTCGAGAACCATTTCGACTGGATCTTCGATAGTTATTACGTTGACCTCTGCGGTCGCACGCATCTTCAATGCGGAATATAAGGTCGTCGTTTTACCACTGCCCGTAGGACCCGTAACCAGAATGATGCCGTGCGGTCGCGCCACAAAGTTTCTAAAAAGCGCCAGTTCGCGAGAAAAGAACCCAATATTTTCTAGCGGCTGAAGAAGCATTTCGGGATCGAATATTCGAATGACAATCTTTTCGCCAAACGCAACGGGCATTGTTGAAATACGCAGCTCTACTTCGCGCGAGCCATGCTTTGTCTTCAGCCGACCATCCTGAGGACGCCGACGCTCGGCAATGTCTAAACGTGCCATTCCCTTAATCCGAGAAATGACGGGTGGGTGTATCGACCTCGGCATTTTATGTACGGAATGCAACACGCCATCAATGCGCATCCGAACGAGGGAATATTCCCGCTTTGGCTCGATATGAAGGTCGGATGCCCGCTGATCGAAGGCGTACCGCAGCAGATACTCGACAGCATTGACTACGTGCTTATCAGACGCCTCGATCTCATTCTCATTACGCAGCTTGACGAGACGCTCAAGGTTGAGCAGGTCATACCCGGGATCATGTTTCTGACTTGCGCGGTCCACGCTGTCGCGAAAACCAAGAATTTCCGTAATCGTCTTTAGAATGTCGGTTTTTGCCGACAGGACGAGGCGAATGTCTAGACCATTGAGAGCTTGCAAGTCATCAACGAGCTTTATGTTGAACGGATTATCTACGGCACACGTAAGGGTATTTCCTGACTTCTCAAGCGGCAAAACGACATGTTTTTTTGAAAACCGCCGAGGAAGTGCAGTTTTTACCAGGTCGTGATCGATACGAAGGGAATCTATTTTCTGATACGGATAACCCAATGCTTGGGCCATTTCCCGCATAATACGATCTTCGTCGAGCCGACGATTTTCCTCCGTCCGTAACGAAAAAGCAGCAATCACCTCTGCTGGAGTGATGTTTAGAGACAGCCCATCTCGCTCAGCCTGCTTTTTCAGCCGAGCCGACATCGCATCTGCTCGTATGAGGACTTCTGAACGCTGATCCGCCTCCATGGCGCCGCTGTCAACGAGCAACTGACTTAGATACTCCACGTTGTATGCAATCGACATGATGCTCCTAGAATAGCAGGCTAACCGCTATCACGCCTACTCAGAGTCAAATTGATGTAACTATCTCAGACTTGAAAGCTTGAAGCCCCTCGCGAAAGTGGGCCATCAGCGCATTGCCGAGACTGAGGGTGCGTGGTATTTTTTGCCAAGTTTCGAAAAGGCTGAATACTGCCAATAGTGCACATGGCTCTACGGCAGGAGTATTTTCGTACCGTATTGAGGTGGAAAACGCTGCGTCTCCAGAGCAACCGCTCAGGCGCTGCAGTACTGAAGATCGAATATCGGCGGAATTGAGCTACATGGCAGCATAACGCCTCATGTAGACGCGAGCACACGTGTAACGCCGATGCGAACTGAAGTGGGCCTAATGACTAACCGCGCTTTCTGAAGGAAAGGGCTTTGATGACGGGAGATCGGACAACGCAGTGAGCGAATCCAGCGAGTACATATGCATCTCGTGTTGGACTCCCTTTGAGGGCGTACCGGACGAAAAACGCGAACTCACCTGTCCCCATTGTGGATTTGTTCAGCCAGCTGGAAATGACTCCAGCGAGGCATATTCGACCGACAACAATGTCGGTGACATGACCATGCAGGACGTGAGAGCGCCGTGGCTAGACAGTAAAACGGGTGATGAACCAATAGCCTTCGACAATCTCGAACAGCTAGAGCAGCTACTTGGCAATAGTGGACAATCCGCACCGACCGTCAAACCGGCTGATTCCGTCTCCACGCCATCTGAGCAAAGCATAGAGCCAGCAATCCCCGCACCCATAACCTCTGCTCCCGATGACCCTGTTGCGGAGACTACAGAGACACCTCAACCTCCCGCGTTAGAAGCGATCACAACAGAGGGTGGCCCCACGATCTGGCGGATGAAAAGCGACTCTGGCATGACGTACAGCTTCTTCTCACTGACATCCCTCGTCCGATGGGCCGACGGGCTCGCGCCACAGGAGAAAGCGGCCCTCACGTCGGATGGTGTCATCTGGAAGCGCCTCCGTGATTTCCGTTCAGAGCTGGAAAAAAATGATGATCCTACTGCCGCTTTTGAAGCTGCACCCGTGCCGAAATCTGCGACACCGACAGTAGCTGCAACCGCCAGCACTACCGGAAAAGCAGCCCGACCTTCGAAAGGGAAAGGCAGCACAACTCAAAGTCGTCGCAGACCCACGAGGACGGCATCGGCCACCACTAGTGCAGGCGTGCCTAACGCCACTGGCGAACGGACACGAGCAGCCGGCATATCCGGTGTTTCCTCTGAGATGGAGGAGCTCATGAAAGCAGCCTCCGCATCCGAGGATGGCGGTCGGACATCGACACAACAAATGACGCGCCGATCATCAAGCACGTCATCTTCGCGCGGTTCAACCAAAGGTGCAGCCTCATCACGACGTAAGTCAGCGACCTCGGCCGGTTCCAAAGCTGCATTGTTTGGCTTCGGCGCGCTGCTCGGTGGTTTTAGCGTGTATTTCGGTATGTATTTGTTAGGTTTTTACGACTTAGTCTTTGCTTTTTAGGAGTTTGCTCTGCGCATTCGCTGCCCGCGTTGTTCTACCGTTCAAACGGTTCCTAACCCCCCCCGCCCGGGAGAGGTACGCCGTATGGCGTGTGTATCGTGTGGAGTCCGATTCCGTGTACGAGGTAGACAGCAAACCCGTTCTCAGGAAAACCACATCAATACGGCGTCCCTACTTACGACTCAAAGCGTCCCGCCAGCATCTATGCTGTTGGACCAAGATGCATCCACCTGGCAGGTTAAGAAGTCAGATGGAACGACGCTGCGATTCCCCAGCCTCTCTTTATTTCGTAAGTGGGCTGTCGACGGCATGGTCACGGTTGAGGATCAAATCTCCCGCAACGGAAAGCAGTGGCGCTATATTGTCGAGATACCGGAACTAGCAGGTCTCATCCGTCAACTCGATGATAACCGCAAAGCACAAATGCCTACTCCTGAGCAACGGAAGGAGTCCGATCAAGTAAGAACTCTGACAGATACTTCTCTGGCAGGCTTGGAAGCTATCGGTAAATCTGTTGCATCCGATGAGAAGACAGCAGAGCCGCCTCCGCTTCCTCCGCATGATGAAGATGAAGCACCACCTAGAGAGGCCGAGACTGGAGGCAACACCGCAACGCAAGCAGAGACAATGGATGACGTAGCCGCTGAGGCTGCGGATACACCAGCAGAAAACGATGACGGCACCGAGATCGAGCCTACGCCTAAATATGACGAGATGGAGGAGCAGTCGACCGAAACAGAAGCGACCGAAGACGGTACAAGCGCTCCGAATGGTGACCAGGTCGTGTCTCTCCAGACCAAAACAGCAGAGCCTGCGCAGACACCTGCCAGTGGAGAGAAAGCGGCTCAGACAAGTGATACTGGTGGAACCGTCACTGATGGGCCTGTGCTTGAAGATACTAGCCAGCAAGACCAGGAAAGTGATGAGGACATCGTTTCAGCTCCTGCTCAACCAGCTCCGGTTGACGCGCAGGTGCACGACGAACCTGAGTTGGCAACAGATACTGAAGCGATTTCCGTTGAAAACAGTGATGAGGCGCCGCCACTTCCAGGCAATGACTCATTTCTCACAGACCTCGAAACACCTGCTGATGACTTCGAGAAATCAGGTCAAACACCACCAGCCGAAAATGCGGCCGCAGTTGAAGAGCTTGACGACCAGCAGGCGGCACAAGTAGGGCAGGCGCAGATGGGTAATGAAGATACCTTAGATATCGCGCCGCCGTCGACCGCAGATGTTGGTGACGACCAATCCGAAAGTCCAACTGCACAAGACCTCAGCATACCCGATTCTGAGTCAGCTACGGACACCGACAGAGCATCGGAAAATACACCTTCAAATACCACTGAAACCGAAATGGCAGAACTGGGCGCGACGATGGAGATTCCAATGGGAGCTGCGGCGACCCCATCGGAATTTGAGTATGGCGACGCCCTCAAAGTAGATGAGAAAGCACCCGGACAGTGGGATCCGAATGCCATGACGATGCCAAATCTGTCCTGGGGCGCAGACGCAGAGCACGGTGGCGGCAACTCTGCGGCTCCACCACCACTCGATCCAGAAGTCCACCTGCAACCAGTACAATCACTCACCGGTTCAAGTCCTACGAGTGATACCGATGAGCCTCCCATTACCGCTGATGAAACCGGAAACCTCGGAATGAACCGGTATCTGAAGTACGGGTTACTCGCGCTCATGCTCGTGGGGCTATCTGCCGGAGCATACTATGCTTCCAAGGCCTTCTTGCAGAGTAACGAAGGGGCGTCGACCGAATCACCTGCATCGATACCCACGGAGCTTACAACTGAACAACCAGAGGAGCCGCAACCGGACGCCAAACCAGAGCCCCCGGCAGACGCACCCATTGTATTTTTAGTTGTGGACCCTCAGCCACGACACAAGCCAATACGTGTCGCGAGACGGACCATTGAGTTAGATGCATTTCTTCGACCACTCACCAGAGCAGAAAAGCGGCAGCTGGCCCGCGAAGAAAAATTCAGACAGGCGAAAGCAAAGGCGGCGGCAAAGTTAGAGGCGAAGCAAAATCGTGCGCAGAAAAAAGTAATTGCGGCAGAAAAGACGCCAGCTCCAGCCGCTGCTGACCTTCCGTTGCAGCCTTCCGAACCGCCAAAACCGGTCGGCCCCAAAACATATGATGAGTTCATGAACGCAGCCCGCGAGGCTCAGAAGGCAAAAAAGTACCGGATAGCAATTGAATACCTCAAGGCAGCCTCAGCTAAAAACCCCAAAAGTGTAGAGCCGGTGGCTAAGCTTGGTTGGGCCTACCTAGGCGCGGGAAACGCTACGCAAGCGATTCTGAAATTCAGCGAAGCGAAACGAAAAAACCCCGCCTATCGTGACACGTACGTGGGCCTTGCTAAGTCACTAGAAAGGGCGGGGCGCACTGATGATGCCATCGCCGTGTACAAGCAATACCTCCGGATGTGCCCCAGTTGTCGTAAAGCAAAGGGGGTACGAGCAAGTCTCATGCGATTAGGGGCCGAACTATAACTAGACTGGTGATGGGGACTTCAACTACCGCCATGTGTTTGCAGATGGTCCCGAATATCTGAGATAAATTCGTCAGGACATTCCTCCATCGGACAGTGTCCAACTCCCCGGTAGAGTTTAAAGGCAGCGTTTCCAAGACGAGCACGCAGCTGATTAGAGAATCGAAGCGGCAACAATAGGTCACGATTCCCCCAGCATAACAGCGTTGGCTGCCGAATCCTGGGTGCATTGTAAAGCAGATGCTGAGCGTCATATGCCAGCGTACGTGAGACCATCGCAGCCGCTCTAACGGTTCTTCCGCAAGACAGAGGTGCCATGAAGAAGTCCATCGTCTCCTCACTAACAGTACGCCCACCATATGCCATGATTTGAAGAAAACGCCGGTATGTGCGTCGAGTACCAAACACTTGGTACACAGGAGCAAAGCGATGGTGCTGAACCTGTAAAAGCCAGGCGACATGCTTTAACTCGACAGCCGCAGGTGCCGCTAAAATGAGAGTACTGACTCGCTCTGGGTGGTCAATGGCGATGCGCATCGCTATCGATCCGCCCAAAGAATTACCAACGAGATGGCACCGGTCGATACCGAGCGAATCTAAAACCGACAGAATAAATCGAGAAAGAATGGTTACGTTGTATGGACCAACTGGCTTGTCACTCCAGCCAAATCCCCGAAGACAAATAGCGATTGTTCGATGATCAGGTGGGAGAGCCTCAATCACATGCCGCCAAGACCAGCTTGACACCATAATGCCGTGGAGAAGCACTACGGGTACACCTGAGCCTCCCGTATCGACCACGTAGGCATACTCGCCCGCTGCAGTCAGTATACGCCGGCCTTGTGGGTGCCAACCCTCTTGTGTCAGAAATGGATGTTCTAAGCTCACTCGGCGCCTTTGCGAGGGCTAAAAGCGCCGACATATTCAGCCAGCCTGCAACACCTCGCCCCGCAAGCATACATTGTGTGCGAACGGACCTTTAGGACCTTCCTTCACTTCAAAAGTAACCTCTTGGCCCTCAACCAGCGATTTGAACCCTTCAGACTGTATTTCGGTGTAGTGGACGAAGATATCGATGTCGGGCTGGTCATCCGCAACCACGAATCCATAGCCCTTAACATCACTGAACCACTTGACATGACCCAGCATGTAACCTCCTATGCCCTTCGCCTCTGCATCTGGGAGACCACCTTATGCGGAAGCGAGTTAAACGCATCGCTGGTACGACGTGCGAGCAATCAGACGCAGTACAAAACGGTGCTAACTAGTTATAAACACAGCATTGCGTGTTAGTAGCATTAACTAAAGTCTCTAGGAGCTACTAAGTTCCTGGAAACTCGGTTAGCACTTCGCGTTAAGCTTAGTCAAGAGACTGGATCACGGTGCATAAACAGCGTTCCAATGACACCATCGCGGCGTTAGCAACACATCCAAACCGAGGTGGAGTGGGCGTTATCCGGATAAGCGGTAGCCAATCTACTAGCGTGCTTCATAAGCTCGCTCCTCGACTGCCTGCGATGCTTCCCTCTCACAAGCTCTTCTTTACCTCGTTTGAAGATCCCTCCGGTCATATTATGGATCAAGGCTTTGCTGTCGTGATGCTCGCTCCTCGAAGCTACACGACGGAAAATGTCGTTGAACTACATGTGCATGGTGGATCAGCCAATATTTCCAGAGTTCTCCGCGCAATCTTCTCGTATGGAGTCAGACCAGCAGAACCTGGTGAATTCACACTACGAGCATTTTTGGCGGGGCGGATCGACCTTACTCAAGCGGAAGCGGTTATGGATATGGTCACAGCGCCAACGGAGGGGGCTCTCGATCAAGCATTCACGCAACTACGGGGCGGTTTGGCCGATCGGGTCATAGCCTTGCGAGAGGCAGCTCTGAATATCCAGTCTAGATTAGAAGTACAAATAGACTTCATCGATGAAGACCTAGGCGAGGTACTAAGCGAACGCGCAACAAATACACTGCGGGAGCTCATCACAGAGGTGAATGACTTAGCGGAAACGTGGCATACAGGGTCCAAGCTACGTCAAGGTGCCCGAGTTGTTCTGATTGGACCCCCGAATGCCGGAAAATCAAGCCTTTTCAATGCGTTACTCCGACGGTCCCGCGCGATCGTCACACCCATACCAGGTACAACACGCGACTATCTAGAAGAGCTCACGGACATCCACGGACTACCTGTACTACTGACAGACACGGCTGGCCTCCGTAAAGAAACTGAGGACGCGGTTGAACTCGCAGGGATTGAGCGTACTGGCAAACTTGCATCTGAGGCCGACCTTATCTTGGTACTAACACCATACGGAGCTAAAGAGAGCGCAATACCTGACGATATTTCGGCGGACAAAGTATTGCGTATACGTACAAAAGCGGACTTAGGAGAAGGAGATGTGAGTGCCGTCACCGGTGACGGCATCGAGTCCTTGTTCATGCGCATCAAGGACCGACTCTTACCTTCAAAAGACGTGAAATCAACGCAAGTTCTGGTGACTCATGAACGGCACTACCAGGCCCTAAAAGCAAGTGAGCAAGCGCTTTCCCATGCCTACGAAGCAAGTGCGACGGGGGAACCGGCGGATGTGGTCGTCGTAGACGTTCAAGAAGCGGTGCACCAACTCGGTCTCATCGTGGGTGCCACGTCGACCGAAGATCTTTTAGACCGGATTTTCGGGGAATTCTGTATTGGTAAATAGCGTGTCCCGCGAGAACAGCTGATGTTCACTTGCCAGGAATGTTTACAGTGAAGCAGGTACCTTGTCCCGGCGTGCTGTCCACTATGATGTCCCCGCCTACACTAGTAACCATGCTGTAACAAACGCTAAGTCCCAGCCCCGTTCCCTCCCCAGGTTCCTTGGTGCTAAAGAAGGGGTCAAATACCTGACTCTGAATCTCCTGAGGTATCCCACTGCCATTGTCGTAAATCTGTATAGTCACCCAACCAGCAATTGCCTCTGGTACCGCAACTCGAATCGCCGCTTGACCGTGAGGCAGATGGCTTGTGGCATCCGCGGCGTTCAACAGTAGATTGATCAGCACTTGCTCGAATCGCCGCTGAGCGATGCGTGCTTCAGGTATGGCTTCTTGATCGAAAAACTCCACGTCTAGAGAGGCGTGTTGCAGACGCTTTTGTGGCCGTAAAAGATTGGTGACAGAACTCACTCCGCGACGGACATTCGTAATCTGATTAACCTGTTCCACCTCAGGACGTGCGAACTCCAGTAAATCTCGTAGAATTGTACCAATACGCTGGGTCGCATCTAACGCCCGTCCCACATACTTTTTCCGTTGTTCATGACTCGTATCCGGGTGCTGTAGCATCTCGAGATAACCGAGAACGATACCGATCGGATTTCCTATTTCGTGAGCTACGCCAGCGGCCAGGCGGCCGACCGATGCTAACTTTTCCGAGCGAACGAGGTTATCTCGCGTGCTCTCAAGCTCCTCATTGATGAGCTTAAGCTCTCTTATTTGGATAGATATCTGGTTTTCATCATCCTCCAAACGTCGCCCTAGACGGTTGACACTCGTTGCGAGCTCTTGCAGCTCACGGCCTCCACTAGGCTCGGCAGTGCCAACCCCTCCATAACGGTCACCGTCGAGAGCTCCCACAACTCGCTGTATTGGTCGCACCACCAAATGAGTCAAGGTGACGTATCCAAAGAGGGTTACGAGACCAACTGCCAGCCCCATGAATAATAAAATGATGGTCTGTACGGCTGCTAAGCGTGACTGCACATTACCCATAGACGTAGAAAGAACTAACCGGGATCCAGAACCTGGTCCGTACTCGATGTGGTCAGCTTCGAGATCAACCGTGACGACCAAACATTGCTCCGGCGCTTCTTCCCAGGCAAAACCGCTGTCGGAGTGCAGTGCGTTCTTCACATGCTCCAACGAAGTACACTGCAAAATGGAATCACGGTCCTTCGGTCTTAGCTCTCCAGACGCGTGTGCGAGACCGACACACATTGGACTGAGGACGGTACGCCAACGACTCAATTCACGGTCCAAACCCTCATTCGTGGCGGTCGATGCGGTATCTAATGTGAGCCGAGATGCCACTAGCTGTGCGGTACGCTGAGCCTCCGCCACATGTTGAGTCCGCAACAAGGAGCCCACAAGTGGGAGTACTACGAGATACGTTACCCCCAACGCTACGACCACGACCCCTACAGTAGTCAACATAAGATGGGTCCGGATACCAATGGAGCCAAACGTCATCTTAGGGTGCAAAAATGTATTGGCGGAAAAACGACATCAACCATGGCTCAAAAGTGAGCCACTCTATCGCACTGAGGGCAATAAATGGCCCGAATGGAATTGCGAAGGTCGCCAGCTCATCTGCTTGCAATGTGCCTTTCACTGAATCTAATTGATCTGGAGCTGCCAATTCGGGGGGTAACACATCAGGGTCGGGGAGAACGCGTTTGAAGGGACTATAATAAGCGACTATTGCGAACAAGAGCCCCTGCAGAGCACTTGCTAGCAACATAAAGAGCAACGATCTCCAGCCAAGGAACGCACCCACTAATGCCATGAGTCTATAGTCACCAAGTCCCATGCCTTCACGTCCTGTCAACGCAAAGTAACCGTATGTAACTACGAGTAGAGTCCCACCGCCAAGCAGCATTCCGAGTACGCTATCGACGACATTCACACCGGTTATCTCTGAACAGAGCCATGCAGCACATATCCCTAGAGGGATGGGATAGACACTGAGAACGTCCGGGATGAGCATCGTATCTAGGTCAATCAACGATATAGATATGAGTAATGCAACGAAGATAAAGAAAAAGGCCCAGGCGACTAAAATCGCTGTAACTGGAGGTGTACCTAGAGCATTAGGTGTTGCGAATTTTAGCCATAAGGATACCGCCATCAATCCCATAGCGGCTTCTACTAGGGGATAGCGTACGGAAAACTGTGCGCCACATGCATGACAACGTCCACGTAAGAAAAGCCAGCTGAGGATAGGAACATTCAGGTACCACGGTATCGGCGTCATACAGGAGCCACAGCGTGACCCAGGACGTATTACGGACAGTCCCGCAGGTAATCGAAAGATTACGACGTTCAGAAACGAGCCCCAGAGGGCGCCGAATACGAATGAAAAAACCATCCAGAATGCATGTTGGCTAGGGATCATCGCACCACAAACGCTCCGATATTCGGACGGTTATCCTTACCGTTATACGTCACTAGATCGTCATTATAACTCGTTATCTTCACTCGCTTTTCATTGGAAGGATTGAAAAGACCCATGAATAGGACTGTTTCGCCGCCTGGTGCACCGTACGGAATATCACGGGTGTACTCATCCACAATGATATCACCTTTCATCCAATGATCGGTTTGGAAGCAGCCGATGCAGTGTTTGCCATCGGTACCTTTACTTAATGACAATGGCCAATGGTCCGTATGGATGCGATGGCCGCTTCGGTCTGCGTGTACAAAGATTTTGTAACTCGTCTTCACGGATTTTAGCGTGCGAAAATACAGACGAAGGGTGAACTTCTTGCCCTTCGATACGCTGTAGCTGTCCATGGACCATCCCAGAAGAACAATGGCCTCTTCCCATGTAACCATTCCCCCGAGGGGAGCGTCCTTGGCGGCGCCACGTACCTCCCCGCGCTCTGCCCGGGATATAAATTCTGCGTCCGAGATGAGCGACTGCCGTATCCAGTTCTTGTCTTCCTCGCCCTCCGCAAGGTCGCTCGCAGCGAGTAAAATTTTCGAACTACGGTCATCAATCAC
>PKDL01000364.1 GCA_002863065.1 Pseudomonadota bacterium | reverse complement strand
TTCCGCCAAAATGGCATACATCTTGGCGATATCACGAGCTGTCCCAATACCGTTGACCCAAGGGAGTTCCAGCTCTCGAACGATACGCCGATTAAAGTTATGCATGCCTTTCGCACCCAATTCAGCCGGAGATCCGAATGCTCGAGCAGTAATTGAATGTCTATCTACCAACGCACGTAATAATCGCCGTTCAGGAGATGCCGGATGCTTCAAAATATGCGGTATTCCCTTGAGCAGTCGTTGAGCTGGTGTGACGGGGTACAATGTTGCCACGCGCTCGTGATGGGCAGGAGATAGTCCCAGGTGTACGTCGAGTCCGAATGGAGCAGCGATGTGTTCCTGAAAATACGCTCCGACGGACATACCCGTTGCACGTCGAAATATCTCTCCGACGTATGGCCCGAAAGTCACTCCATGATAGCCCTGTCGTGTTCCCGGAGGCCAGAGGGGCTGCTGCCGCACCATGGCATCAATCACCGGCTGACCCGCTTGAAAGTCAGCGATCGATAGCGGCGTATCAAAGGCGGCCAGACCCGACCGATGGTTCATAAGTTGCCGAACGGTGATCTCTCGCTTCCCGGCATCCGACAGTTCGGGCCAGTAATGGGACAGTTTGGCATCGTAATCGAATAGGCCTCGGTCGTGCGCTGTCAGGCATGCGGTCGCCACGAGCCCTTTCGTGACCGAAAACACCATACATAGGGTGTCATCGGACCAGGGGCGACTTGCCTCGCGATCAGCCCACCCCCCCCAAATATCAACCACTTTACGACCTTCGTGCCATGCCGATACTGCGGTCCCGATATCTCCATTTGATACCAGATTGGTCAATACCGCCTTACGAACTTTTTCAAAGCCCGGTGCGACGTATCCCTGAACCTGTACTTTCGCCATGGGTGTCTCCCGCCGATAGCCCTGAACACTTCAAAACATGTCAGAGCTACTTAGGGGTACCATCGGCAACCGAGCACCGGCAACCCAACAACATCGACTTGTCTTTTCAAAGCACGGTGGATGGGATAAGCGTGCCAAGGTGAGGAGGTTCTGGATATTCATTGGCGTCGTATTGGTTTTAGGTGCAATCCCGGCACTGTACCCGAGTATATGGCGCGGTGAAGGTGACTGGGCGCTTGCGGCGGGTGAACTTCATACGAAAACAAGCGGTACCTTGCGTGCTCGCCTCGGACACGCGTTGGAAGACAACATCATCGAGCAGTTCTCCATATGTATCACCCAAAAGACTATTGCATGGCTGCAAACCAGCGGCTGCCCATATCTCACAGACTCACTCGAAGAACAGGCAGTCTGTATAGAACAAGCCGGACTCAAAGCAGCCAGCCAATCCATCCAACTGCAGTGTGCCCGCGATTATAGTCCAGCTGACTGGACACCCCTACGGTCACTGTTCGTCAGCGATGCCATGCGTACGCTTGAAAGTGGCAGCCTAGAGGCGACAGCCGTCCAAGGAGTGGCGGACTGTGCGGCAGATAAAATCATTTCAGCGCTCAACGCGTCTTCGTGTCGGCCCATCGCTATCTTCGAGGGAGGACCGAGGTGTTTCAATGCCGATAGACGCAGTCGTGAGCTACGTGCTGCGCTCACAGCATGTATGTCCGAGACCGTCCGACGATAGAGGACGACTATTCCTCACTTACAGCGCAGAACACGGGACTCCAAAGAGAGACTCATAGTGCGCGCAGTGACTGTCTCTGTTTGTCCCAGGCGCACCGATTGGTGGCACTAACCCTGGTTTGTCGAGAGCCGTACCGTCGAGCTGAAATTGTGGAGATGCCAACCAGACGGCACACAAACGCCGGAGCGCCTGCTCTCTACCGTTGTCTGCGGCCTCATCTAATACGGTGAATGATGCCCCCGACACCGCCTCCAGCCACACCAGCTCCTCATCATCTATAGCGGGGGCACCGAGCAGGCGATCTTTCAAGGTCACCGCCATGTCCAGAAACGGGTACTCCGTACCTAACGAAACGAGCTGGTCGATATAGTCTGCCCGTGAACCAAAGAGTCCATCTGGCGTGGGGTCCTCGCATGCGCCAAACCGCTCTTCCCAGGCCAGGCTCTCGCGGAAGTTAGCGCCCCGAAATCCCGTTTCACCATCCATTACAAAGGCCCCATGATCGATCTCAAATTCTCTCCACCTCGTCATCATCTCGGCAAGACCAGCAGCGAAGGCGAGGCCCTCTTCCCCGCCTTCAAACCATGATTCGTCAATTTCAAATGCGCCCCAATCATTACGCTCAAGACGCCATCCCAAAGCATGTGACGCGGCACTGACAAGACTCCGGCTGGGAGCCCGCAAGACGAGGTCACCCACACTGTTATTCTCTCGTGTCTTATCCTCGTCATCCACGACCCAGGGGTTGAAGAGCCGGCCAAAGACATACGGGTCGAGGTTGCAGTCGGCTGGAGCAGCTGCATTGAACGTGGGATGAAGCAGCGAGAAGACCACCAGCTCGCGCAGAGAGTATCCCGACTGTACGAACCGTTGCGTCATCGCGAGTAGTACGTCCCTCTGTTCATTGGTGCGCGGAAAGTCATGGGGCGCGGTCAGCGGCGAGCCATGCACTCGAGTCCAAACCGCATTGGCAATATGAGACGAGACCATCCACGCGAGTGCATTCTCGGGCGCTACATTCCCATCAGCCGCAACCGGCAGCGTAGGTTGTCCACGCAGTCCCTCGAAGCCGGCTCGTAATATGGCCTCCAAGTCGAAGATAGTCGCCTGGTCACCGAGATCGGCCCCGAGATATGCTCGCATCCCTAAGGGATCGGGTCCCACGTCATTTGGGTGGATGAACTGACCGCAGGCCGGGGTAATCCCCCAAGGACTCACACCGGTTCCGTAGGCGTAAAAGTCGATTGGGCCTTCCGGCAGAAAGTCCACCGCAAATACCCCGCCAAGCCGAAAAAATGCATCGATATCCTGAATTGCCCGACCTGCGCTTGACCCGAAAAGCGCTTTCTCCACGTGTCCCGGAAGAGGAAAAAACCGATCGAGTGCAGCATCGGGATGGTCGGTCACCGACCACTCGGAATTATGGCAGGTGAGACAGTCTAACCGACGCCCTAGGTACGTCCGGGCGAATAGATCGGAGTAAATACGACGCCAAGCAACCTCAGACGAGTCTTTGTGGAAGTCGATGAGTCGCGAGGTCTGCCGGGTGTACAGCTGCGCACGGAAGGCTGGAGTCATGTCGTCGAGCACGATGGTAGACCGCAGAAGGTCCATAAGCGTCCATTCGGCGTAAAACGGCGTCTCAAGCGCAGCATTATCTCGTACATGGGCGGCTAAATCGGCTTGTGGCTCACCTACTTCAGAGGCAAACCCGTACAGCAACGTTTCCTGCGAGCACACCTCATTGAAGCGAGCGCCGATACGATTGACGTACAGGTGGTCGGCCAAGAACGGTGTCCACTGGTACACGTAGTCTGGCTCATTCATCAGACCCCGAATAAAAGACTCACGGCCAACTTGTCTAATCATATCAGCCAGTACTCGTTCCTCGACGACAGACACTGGGCGACGTCCGAGGATATGCAGCATGGCGCGGCGCGCGAATGCTTCGTCTCCATTGTCGCACCACACCGCCCCTTCGAATGGCGATAATTGCGTCAGATTGAGGGCGACACTGTGCTCCACCAACGGTGATTCCGTAGTGCTACACCCCACGACGACGCAGAGGCCGAGCAATATGAGTAGGGGCTGAGTGCGTACCATCAAGTAGAGTACCCCAACACCGTGCGACGCAGATACATGGCGGCTTCCAGCTCACTCTGAGCGTCCTGCATATCTCCGACGTTGTAAGACTCTTCCGTGAACGGCCAACACCCCATGGAAAGAAGTAGTGCCGCCCGATGTTCGGCCGGTGTGATCCCGCTGACAGCTCTCGAATCGCTATTCAAGCTCCCTACGATGCCAGAGCGATCCTCATTGACGAAGCCACCAAAGCCCACCACAACGTAACCCCAAGGCCAGTGGTCTGTGCCACCTCCATCCGGATTAGCCGGTGTATATTCCCTCCGCGGAGCACGTCCAAACTCGGTGTTGAGGAGCACGAAGTGGCGGTCTAGGTCCAACTTCGTCGGATCATTCTCGCCGGGTCGATTAATCGAATCGCTCAGCACTCGGCACATATGCGCCGCATTCGTGCCTTGCTGTCCAACATGCTCACCGTGGCTATCGAACCCCATGCCCGCGCGATCGGTCAACAGTCCACTATCGAACACCTGCACGTACTTGGCCGGCTGTTCTGCAAGCAGAAGCCGGCGCGCAACTCGGAGGCCAGTTGTCGTTTCATCGGGCACATCCGGTCCAACACCGTAGACCGGAGGAAAGCAGGGCGTGATCGACGAGGTTTTGAGCAACTCAGGAGTAATGGTCTTGGCCAGCCACGCGTGTCGCCTCATGTTCTCCCGAGCCGTAGCGTAGTCGTTGTAGCCAGGAGCACGCACCTGCTCTGCGCGAGCAGCGGAATGCAGGCGTTGGCGAAACCGTGCCTGATACCCCGCAATGGCAGTATCAAGCGCCTCACGAAACCCGTCACTCCCGGGGCGTTGCAACTGTCCCGGTAGACGTGCTGCATCTCCTAGTTGGATTTCGAGCGGCCGCGCCCACGAGCGGTGGCGACCTACGGTGCCGGCCCCGGTGGCGTTGTTGGTGTTGCTAAACGCATTCATCGTAATGGAATACGAGTAGGGAGCGTCTCGTGAACCCAGGCGCTCTGTGTAAAATCGTTGCAGATGTGTCCCGAGGCTTGCCATCTTCGGGTTCCCAGGCCGGTGACCAGTCACTGCGAGAGGAATCGCTAATTCGTGAGGTTCGATATCGTGATGCATGACCCAAACTCGCATGCGAGCGAGAAGGTCTGGCCTGTCGCGGAGCGGATAGATGAACGGACCCAGGTTGACCATCCGACCTGCCCCGTCCGTCACCCACGGAACGAACTCCGGTGCGTCCAAACCGGCCCCGCATGTATCGATCCAGTTCGGGAGGTCTGACTGGCGAAAAGTCCAGTACTGGTCCTGCCCCCCGCTACTCAGGTCTGGAACCGTGTAAAAAGATTCCCATGGACTCAGCCCGCCGAGACAGAATACCTCTAGTATCCCATCTGGTTGCTGCGACTGCGCTAGAAGTGCACCTTGTGCCTTTTCTGGGGCAGAACCCCAAGGGCCGGTTACCGACGGAACGACCGGTTCCTGCGGTACCGTCTCTGTAGAGCATGCAGGCAGGGATAGAGCTGCTGCTCCGGCCGCAGCGTGGAGCAGGTCGCGTCGGGATAGCCGTTCGAGTTTTGATTTCCGGACCACGCGGTAAAGATAAGACTGAGAACCTTTTGGTTCAAGCTTAGTGTGTGCCGTTGACTGTGCAGCTGACCCCCCTCAACTGGTCGCACGTCACAAGAAAACTGCACTAACACCCGACGCGATACCTGGCGCCTCAACTCCGCAGTCGACTACAGTACTCACGAGACTATGCCGCTAGGTCACGCATAGAGCCTTCCTACATGAATTTTCAATAAGTCCTAAATTTTGCAAAACGAACATTCGTTATTTATCAATAAGGGGGCTTAGCTCGTCGGCTAAACGCGAAAAAGCCGCACGCCTGAGTCGCTACAAACTTTGGGTTGCTCGTCCAAGGACGCTGCCCGGCGGCAAAAGGGGAAGGGATGAACAGCAATGACTTCAAGGATACGCCCGTGCTCCAAGTGGGTGAAAGAGCATTAGACCAGTGGTTTCAGACTACACTACTTGAATTGGCCAAAGAGAAACGAAGCCCCCTGTCCGTGGAGGAGCAGCTCTACGCCGCCGACCTTTGTAGTCGATTCGCACGCTCTGAAATCGCGTTTGGCACGCTCGATGGACAAAAACATCTCGAACCGCTCGCCCTGCTACTGCGTAGCGCGCTCGAATGTGAAGACGAGGTGCAACGCATCCGAATGCTGCGACGTTTGGGCGACGTCGCACTGTTTACCTCAGGATTTTTTGCTGAGCGCGTGGAACACAAAGGTCTCGCTGTAGACTACTTCGTCAGTATGGGAGAAATGGCATACTCTAACGTCTCGTCGCTTGCCCGCCGCAGCCGAAACTCCTGGCGCGAGCTGTATGAACGTCTCGGGAAAAACTTCAAGGTCGTAATGCACCTGCTCTGGGACTTCGTTCAGACCACGTCACATGCAAAGAACACAGACCTGCTGGCCGCATACCGCGAATGGGAGCGCACAGGTAACGCTCGGCTGCATCGCCTGCTGCTGTCACAAGGTTTCGCCCTACCCCACCGGACTCCTCGTGGATGAGCGTCCTGAGCTGCATGTTCCTCCGATACTTTCGCGGATACAGTCTGATTTAGAGAGGATTTATCGGTTAGAACGGATACTGGATATCGACGATTTTGTGCTACCGAAATCGAGCATTGACGCCCCTCTTGACCGCCTAGAGCAAGTCCTGGTGGCAGGAGCCCCAGACGACCTCTCTATGTCACTCATTCTGGACGATTCGCTGCTGTCCCCGGATACGCAGTGGAATCTCGACCGATTCTGCGTCGCGACAGAGGGAGTATCTCACGTGCTTTACCTAGCGAGTACGGCACAGCGTGGACAACGGGTTTCGGCGTTTGAATTGGAATTGCAAGCGGAGATCGATAAGTTTCTGGTGCTCGTCACTGCCGTAGGAATGGAGTGTCGTCTGGCACTACAACGCCTCTTTGCTCGGGCTCAATTTCGGAGCACAGTTACCGACAACCTGGAGTTAGAGCGTTATCGCCGCGCACACCGAACGGCTTGGGCCTTCTGCAAGCGGATAGGCGCATCGCTGCCAAAACAGCACGGATTTGAGCAACGCGTTGAGTGTATGCTGAGAGAGGTTCGAGAGATCTACCGGATGCGCGGGACCTCGAAGCTTGAGCGGCTTAGCGGATACCGTCCTGTAGGAGGTCGTTGATCGGTCGATCAAATTCCACGTGGCCAGCAGCGATTTCGCGCAATGCGGTCACAGCCGATTTGTTTTTAGTGTCCACCAAGGACGCGTCGCCCTCCATGATGGCGCGCGCGCGGCGCGTGGCGAGGATGACCAAAGCGAAACGGTTTTCGCAGTTGTCAAGGCAGTCTTCAACAGTAACGCGAGCCAAGTTGACCTCCGGCGGGTAAAACGGCAAACCCAATCCACAGGGTTGCAGCCGCCGGAGTCTAATCGTGCACATAAGAATGTCAACAACCAAGAAGAGCTTCCTGAAATACGGGCTAAAAGTCGCTGCCCTAGCGTGGACCAGCATTGCCTGTCTCTGGAGCGGTGGGTGCTCCACTGGCCTGCAATCAGAACTAAGAGGACGAAATGCACGAATTCCCACTGCTGCCATTGCTCTGGGGGCTTTCGACCTACATCTAACGGGAGTCACATCCTGGCAGCACTACGATCGTCAAAGAGATATTCTTCGCGTGCTCGAGCACTCGCCATTCGATGCTATCGCTCCATCCGAATTTCGGTCTGTATTCCGACCCACAAAGCCTGATCAGTGGCTCAAACACACCAGTCTCCCGCCACGCGTGCGAGAAATGGGATTAGCTATCGAGGAAGTCGTTATCCTAGAGATCACAATCGAGAGCACCTATTCAGAGCAGCATGTCGACCTAACGGCACGAAAGGTCCTGGAAAACTCCACCCAAGCAAATACTAGTCAAGGACGACTGCAAGCCTACGTGGTGCTGCACCACCCCAGCAGCAACCGCACCTTAATGCGGTATTCTCGCGTGCAGTCCGAAAATAGATTTACAGAAATTGACGAAACGGATGCGCGACCAGAAATGACCCGATTTCTCAATCAGGTACTAAAAGAGCTTCTTTCACTGATTTCGGAGCAACGCATACTCGCAGTGGTACCGCCACGCCGAACCAAGCCTCCACCGCGCGTACGTGAAAACCCGATGGCTGTACTTGACCATGGATACGACAGTAAGACATTGAGGACTTATCTCAAAAACATGGATACGACGCTGGCAGATGCGATGCTGTACGGTCGAGTACGTGCCCATGACAAAACACTGTCTACGGACCGCTTCTCATCGGATCGAAACGCGCCGCTCGGAGTCGAAGCGCTAGAGAACACCGGAAGCGTAACGAAAGGCGACCGTATTGTGTGTGTCGATGGGAAGCCAATCATCGGCACGTGGCAGTGGCGACGGGCCTTCCGCCGAGGTCCATTCAGACAAGTAACGCGCGCGCGCGGCGATCGTGCGGAAGCGGTTTCACCTCATGTATCCGCACCGGCGGGTCCTCCGCCAGAGGCCTGCCTCAGACTGGTGCGATAGGTTTCGCCACGCGGTATTCTGAACATTCAATACTCTGATGGCCCTCCGTCGGGAGTCAATCCAGACACAATAGCTACTCCCGCGCTACATCCAAGCCGATTTGCGCCCGCCTGAATCATCGCGAGCGCAGTCTGCCCGTCGCGAATGCCGCCAGATGCCTTCACGCCGATATGTTCACCAACCGTTTGTCGCATCAGCGCGACATGCTCCACGGTTGCTCCACCACTGCCAAAACCTGTACTGGTTTTGACGAAGCTTGCCCCAGCATCTACTGCCAACTCACATGCGCGTTGAATTTCCGCCTTGCTTAGATAACAAGTCTCTAAAATGACCTTCACGGGTGCGCGCTCCGCGGCCGTTACCACAGCTGCAATATCGGAGCGGACTTGGTCGAAGCGCTTGTTTTTCAGCGCATGCACCGCAAGCACCATGTCCACCTCGTCTGCACCATCCGCTAGCGCTGCTCCTGCCTCAAAAGACTTTACTCCGGTTGTGTTGGTTCCCAGAGGAAATCCCACAACCGTACACACACCCACCTCGGTGTCCGATAACCACTTCGCTGCAAGAGGTACATAAACCGGATGAATGCAAACGGTGGCGAAGCCGTATTGCACTGCTTCAGCGCATAAGGTCGCAATGTGCTGCTCGGTTGCGGTTGCTTTGAGTAGGGTATGATCAATCGTCTGGGCTAGTTTTGCCGCCCATGTGGGTCCGTTGTCCATCGTATCTCCTCTCAGATTCGTTCCTGAAGTCATGCGTTCTGGTGTGACCGGCCGTGCCTCCGTATGAGGTTTAGAGCAATATTTAGACCACAGAGCCAGCTCGGAATTGATATTTGTTCGTTGGCCTGTTTTGCGATGAAGCTGCACTCATGGTTGCCACAACGGAGCCCTCATTCTATAGTACGGCACTCTGTCGGCCCGGGAGCCAAGAATACCATGCGATTTCGAGACCTTACACTCACGACCCTCTTTGCGAATGGTCCTGCCATCATGGCGATTACCTTCGTTCTGTGCTTCGCTGCCTCGAGCGCCCTCGCGCAAGATAAGAAAGGTACTGTCACCACGACATGGAAAGATGCCAGCATTGAGGTGGTCGATGGAGTCAAAGGCGAAAAGCCAGCTGCAGATGGTAGTGTGGCGGTGGCGCCAGGCAAGTATACGGTTATCGTCCGGCGGCCGGGCTTTTTTCCAGTAAAGGGTACGGTCGACGTCGCAGCTGGAAAAACACACACGATCACATTCAACGAAGAAGCTGTTCCGCAACGCCGCCAAGGTGAAATTTGGTCGCTGATTGGCATCGGCGTAGGTGTTAGCGCGGTCCTCACTGCAGCTGCCCTGGAGCTCGCAGACGTAAAAGAAACACTGGAGATGTCTGCCTTGAAAGGTACTCTCGCAGGTGTTGGCAGCATCATGTTCACCACTGGTGGCGCCTGCCTGCACTGGATCCGTACATCACGCAGCAATCCAGCAGTCAAAGAACAGCAATTCCAAATCAATGTTGGAGCCGCCCCCATGCGCGGCGGTGCAATGCTGAGTGCTGGCGCGCGTTTCTAAATATCTTACACACCCCGTCCTCGATGACGACCGCGTCCTGAGACCGCTCATTCAAATGAAGCGGCACACGCAGTGAGCCATGTTGGATAGGCTCAGAGGTGCCATCCAACGTGTCGGAGACACGAGCGACATCCGAGCACATATACTCCTCATGTGTCTGTCGTTGTTTCTATGGGCGAGTACCGCGATAGCTCAGCTTCCTCAGCGCCTGAAACTTGTATATGAGGCTCCAGATGGAGCCTATTGCCCGAGTGAAGGACAACTTCGCAAAGCTCTGGCGCGATGTCTTAAACCGGTTTCCATATACCTCGCGGATGACATCATGGCGGGCCTGCGACTCTATCGTTCGGGCCGTTCAGTGGACGGAGATATCTTTCTACGCAACAACAGGGGCCGTATCTCAGGCACACGGAGAATAGAAGGCAGAGGACGCTCTTGTCGGCCCGTAGCACGAGATGCCATCCTCGCACTCTGCTTTTCTCTAGAGCGCATGGGCGAGTCCGAGCCGGGCATAGCTAGAGCAGCATATGTGGGCGTCCGTCGCCGCACTCGGCGACTGCCGGTTCCCTACCACCGACTACCTTATCCTTCCGACCCCATCGATACAGTGGCGATTGATACGGATACCAACCCAGTCAGGACTCTTACGAGTGCGTCTGCCAATACGCTTCTAGGTCTCAGCAGTACATCGAGCCTGGGTCCCAGCGTTGGTTTGAGTGTCGGACAATCACGTTGGCACCTTGAACTCTCAGCCATTTGGACAGGTCGAACCTCACGCCAGATTCAATCTGGCGGGTCTATTACTTTCGAAAGCTGGCTCCTACGCCTCACCGGGTTCCTCTGGCTCACTCCCCGTGACGAGACTGTAGTATTCGCTACCTCTATTGAGACCGCCGCTGGGTGGCTTTGGGCCACGCCGAACAACATCAACACCCCACGCATCGCGCGTGAACCACTGCTGTTTCTCGGTCCGGGCGTAGCGGTCGATTTCCCCTTGCATCGCATGTTTTTCATCCGGATTCGCACGAGTGCTCTGATGCGACTCGTGGCTCCAGATATTGCAGTGACACAGGCCGAGCAGTCCATTGAAAGCGTTTTTACCCCTTGGCCCGTAGTGCTTGCGATTGAGGCGGGCATACTGGTGCGGCTGTTCTGAACTAGCCGACCGGCGAACATTACGACCGCGGACGTGAATAAGTGTGATTTGCTGTACGATATGCCAGTGACGTAAAGTTTAGGTGACGGAACCTTGGCCAAGCGGCCAAAAGATACATGATGCAGGTGGCATTGGCACCAGAGTTCCCCGTTGTTGAACGTCCAGATTTCGAATCGGTCTACCGTGAGCAGTTCGAGCACATCTGGTTTACCCTACGCCGACTTGGCGTACACGAGCGCGATCTAGATGATACGACCCATGACGTATTCTTAGTCGTAAATCGACGCCTAATGGACTTCGACCCGACGAGGCCCGTCCGACCGTGGGTGACAGGTATCGCCTACCGAGTCGCTTCCGATGAGCGCCGCCGCGCCAGACATCGTCGGGAAATCATTGGTGACATTCCGGAAACCATTGATGGCGCAGGTCCTCACAGAGCGCTGGAAGCCAAAGAAGCGCAGAGACTCGTGCTTGATGCACTGACACAGCTGCCGATGGACCAAAGGGCTGTACTGGTGATGCATGACTTACAAGGTATGACCATGCCCGAAATCATGGAGGCTCTTGACGCTCCACTCAATACACTCTACTCCCGGCTCCGACTTGGGCGACGCAAATTTACGCTGGCCGTACGGAAACAACGAGGGAGGGAGCACGTATGAACCGCCAGGAAATACCTGAGCTTCCCGATGATATCCTTGAGGTACTCGCGTGTGCCAAAAGCGTCGGTGGCCCAAGTTCCGATACCCAAGATGCTATCTTCGCGCGAGTCAAACAAAGCGCCGCGGCACCGATGCTTGAGGTCGCTTCCGCGGCCGAGATAGCAACACCGAAATCGCCCATAAAACCGGTCATTTTGCTCAGCGCCGCGGTACTCGTAGCGGCAGCCACGGCTGTGCTGAGCACCCAACATCCGTACGACAACGACATACCGCAGGAAACTACAAAGACAGTTACTGAGTACCAAGCACAACCATCAGCCGAAATACCGATTGGCGCTGATGCAGAGGACTTCGAAACGCAAGACGAAGCAGACAGCAGAAAAACGTTAGTACTGCCGGTGACACCCCGCCAACTTGCCACAGGAGTGGAGCGAAATGCGCGGCGCGAATTGGCCACAGATGCCCCCACCACCACACTGCTCCCTAGTGAACAGTCGCTTTTGCGTCGCGCCCGACGACAATTTCTTGCCCAGAACTATCTGACCGCACTATCCACACTCCGACGGCACCGACTCCTGTACCGGAATGGTGTACTGGCCGAGGAACGGGACGCACTGTCGATACGCGCTCTCGCTAAACGTGGTTCAACCGAACGTGCACGGAAGTTAGGGCAGACTTTCTTGCAACGATATCCCGGCAGTATCCATATACCGGTCATTCAGAACGCAATTCGTTAAACGGGCCCATTTACGTCCCTGACGCTTTTATAATCATCCAATGCCCCTGGGTTATGGCATACTCCTGCCGTGCACAGTCCTACTGAGCTCGGAGTACCTACGCGTCATGCTCCGTTCCATGGTGAAATAGGCCGTCCCCGATCAGGAGGCTGGCGGGGTATATTGGTAGCGCTAATGCTGGTGTTGGCTGGCTGTGAAACGCATACAACCATTGTGGGGAATATCCCGGGCCCAGCATTTCCCCAGGCACGCTTCGCATCTCCGGGCAGCATGCCCAATTCGTCTGTACAGACATCGAAAGACGCACGCCCCCCAACAAATTTGGGCGCACCCGAACTGAACGTTGAGATCGGAAGGTGTGTACCCGCCATCACCCCGAATGTCGAAGCACAACTATCGACTCTGGGCCCAAGCCTTTCCGGGCAAATGCTTCAATCAGAGTTCCGCCTGACCAATACGGGAACCGCTCCATGTCTACTTCCACCGCCCGGTGAGCCCACTCTCCAGGTGAATGCATGCGCACTCGTGGAACCCCACGCAGTGTCGTGCGCTCCCGATAGTCCAAACCCCAACTTCTACGTGAGTCAACCAACCGCCCACGGTCTACTCTATCCTGGAGAGTCCACAAGGTTTGTATTAGGGATTCACAATAAGAAACAGCATGATGAATTAGCGCTGGAGCTCTTGTACGCTCAACTTCGGGTGGACGTCCGCGACCCAAATCGACCCACAAAAGACGGCTTTGAACTAGTGCAGCCTAGTGGGCTGAGCTCGCATGAAGGTAATACATCGAACCTGCAACAACTCATAGTATCACCGTCATTGACCGCCTACCCAGCACATGTCGACATAGGGTTGGTGTCCTCGGCATGTACTACTCAACACCCACTGCGTCTCGTGAATCGTGGGCTCATCCCAATTACCCTCACGCACTTTAGTACAGACGACAGTTGTGGCTCCTACGTGAAGGCGAATTCAGCACAACCGTTACCAATCTTGCTCGGCGCGGGCTCGTCCCTGGAGTTAGATCTCAGCTTAGCCGCTCCCGATGGGCCACTGGAATGTCATCTAATTGCATATGCAGAAGAAACTGAGCCCATCACAGTCCCGATCACATTGAAGCCAACGGATTCCTCATACGTTTCGGAACAATTCGTAGTACCGGCACCACAAGCAGATATATTGGTCGTCGTCGATACATCGGCTTCCATGGAACTACACCAGAGCAAGGTCAACGAATTCTTAAAAACGCTGACTGACCTCATGCTCTTTCCGCACCACAAGCTTGCCATCACTACCATCGACGGTCTGTTTGGCCCACCTGTAATCGTACATGGGACGCAAGACACCTCCGATGCACTCGAACTCCTAGAGCCGAGCCCATCAGCATACGAACAAGGACTAGAGTCCGCTTACCTCGCACTCACAGAAAGCGACTGGCTGCGCCCGCAAGCGTCACTAGAGATTATCTTCATCACCGATGAATACGACCTCTCACCGGGACTGATGAAGGATTACGCTACGCTGTACCATGCCGTAAAGGCCCCACTGCCCCCGGAGAAAATCCGTGTACATACGGTCACAGCTCTCTCGGAATGCGCCCCTGCGATTCTACCCACCGGTGCATCGTACGAAACATTGTCTCAAGCAACGGACGGACTGATTGCCGACTTGTGCGGACCGATTCCCTCAGCCTTTAGCCTCGAAGTATTAGCAGTCTCTCTCAACTCGAATCCTATATTCCCACTACGCGCTGTCCCCGCCGATACCGGCGAAATCAAGGTATTTAGCGAAAGTAATAAGTCGGAGGGGACCTGGGTATGGCATGCGCATTCGAACACAATGCACATGACAGGTGACAGCTCGCAGCTCTACCCGGGAGCACTAGTGCGGGTAAACTATCCGTTGTGCAAGCAGTGATCACTGCCGGCCGTCTAGTCGCGTCGACGAGCAATCCGAGTAAACAAAAGGAAGCCCAGCAGTGTCGACATTACGGCTAACAATCCATCACGCATAGTATCTGGAGCCCAGCCAGACGTTTGACAGCCGGATGTGGCCGCCTCTGCTGCCGGGTCTGCGACTGCATTCAGACTCCCCGCATCCATAATCACGCTGGGTTCCGCTTCGTTTTGAGGCATGTCATCGACGTATACGCATCGACCATCAAAGCACTGTTTTCCACCGCTGCAGTTTTTTGCCACTCGGACTAAGCAATTGGTAACCGCACTGGGTACACAGTCCCACGACTTGCCACTAGATTCGCACCCGGTGTCACCAGCGATGCATTCGTCGCTACAGTTGGCGCACCCAGTCGAGGTGCATGCTTTACCTTGCCCGCTACAATCCGTACTAACGAGTTGTCCATCAATGCATCGTTTGAATATGGAGCCCTTGCATTCACCGGATGCACCAATACCGCTGCACAGGTCTACTTCAGACGTAGGTCGACACGCGTTGGTACTCGATTCATCACATATTTCCCCGGGCGGACACATGCTAAATACGCGTACAGTGCAACCGGCAGGACCCTTTTCACAGGTCCACTCATGGGTGTTGAGTAGGCTACAGCCAAATACGTTCACCCCATCTAAACACTCCTCGATGCAGTCACCGTTGGATGGGCAGGCCTCGATACAATCATACCGGTCACCATCCCAACCGCAGCATGCCTCGCACGCCTCAGATTGCAGCTCCCCCGCATTGCAATACTCACGTACGGATCCGTTGCATTGACCTTCAAGAGCTACATCGCCACACGGCGCAGCCGATGCAGTGGAAGTAATGACCAGGCCCAAGAAGAGGGTGGCGAGGTTTGTAGTAGATGACTTTCGCGACATGTTGGCGATTATGGGCACCACACTCTGTACGTATCAACAAATACGCCGCATTTCACTATCTACACGGAGCAGCCTCGGGTGTATCGAGGGGTCGGAGAGCTTGTCACTCAATCAAGTGCTCTACGGCAGCGCGTGCGTCCTCCGGTATGAGTTCCATTGGTCGTAAGGCAGCTACTGCAGCATCCGACCGACGGGACGTATCTTCGAATTGGCGCGATACCCATTCGATGAACATATCAAGATGCTCAGACCGATACCGCTGAAGGATGTGATAGGCCACGGTGTACGCGGCGTCTAACCGGATTTGCCGATTCAAGGGATGATTTCGGTCCTGCTTGAGGTGTACCGGTAAGAAAGGACGAATAAGCCTATCGGTCCGATGACGGCAAAGCCCCACCAGCGCTTGTAGATATGCGGTGCGTAGGTTGGGCGCAACCACAATGCGATGGCTGGTTCTGTCCGTTAGAACCGACCAGCTCCTACGCCCAACCGCCTCCGAAGGAAAGATGGTTATCGTTTGCGCGGTATTTCCGAAGAGCGTAGCGCAAAGCGGCAAGAGTTCCTCATTTAGATAGGATGATAGCCCAGCCCCGGTATCACCAAACACTGAAGTACCTGACTGCTCCAGCGCCCGAAGACATACCTCTATCTCAGACGATTGGATACGGGCCAAAGTGGCAACGAGACGCGCACCTGCATCCGTAGCAAGTGGTCCAATAATGCGACGGGACCAAGTGCTGAGGTGCTGTGCAGGTGACCTTCTTTGCGACACTGAGTCTATGACATCTTGATGCTCCATCACCGACGTGCTCACCAGTGGAAGAAATGGGAGCACAAATCGCGATGCACATTGACGGAAGTGTCGATGAAATCGCCCGAGCTCCGAATCCGGACGAGGCGCATCAGAAGGTCGGAGCTGGAGGACTCGATCTCGATAGGCAGGATTGAAGACTGATGCTGGATCCGTACCGACGTCCAAGCACGCCAAGACATGATAGTGTCGCTGGACGTGTGGAGCGATGGAGACCGTGAGACGGGTTGCCATGAGCAAACAATACCACTTTGAAAAAATTCACGCCGCGCGCTGACGGGTTATCAGACTTGAAAGTATTGAATAGGCCGATAAAAACTAATCAATCCATTTTCCTTACCGGTTTTGAACCATTTTTAGTGAATGGCACCCTTGTCGACAATCCCACTGCAGGTCTGGTTGAGGCGCTATCTACCCGCGTTGAGTACAGTGCAACTCTCCCTGTGGAATACGACCGTACACAACGCCTCTTTCAAGACTACCTTTCACAGTATGCTCCCTCTATTTGGGTGGGGTTGGGCCTCGCTAATGCACGAACGACGATAGCGCTTGAAGCGATCGCATTAAATGTGCAGCACTCAGACGGTGCGGACAATGCGGGCATGTATCGCCAAAACACGCAAATTGTACCCGGTGGGCCAGCGGCATATCAGACTCAGCTTCCACTGGCAGAAGTTGTGGCTGTGCTACGCCAACATCACGTCGAAGCGCATGTGAGTTACCACGCCGGGACATTCCTTTGTAATCAAGTGTACTACCAGGCAGCACGGTGGGCGGCATCCAGCGATACACCGTTACAAACAGCGCTATTTATCCACATTCCGCCGGAGCAGCACTTAGCCAAACCGATGGCGCTAACTGCACTTCAAACACTACTCGATTGGCTTGAGATGCGTTGATCTACCACCCAAATTCAGCATGGGCATTTTCCACCTGCCCCCGCTGCAGATAAATGGTGGCATGCAGCGGACGGCAACATACCTGGCAGTCGCTTTCGACCACGACTTTCTGCTTCGTATCGACGGTTTCCACCCAGACATAGGTTGGTTCACCACACGACGGACAAATCACTTCAACAGACTGCTCAGTACCAAACACGGTTCTCCTTTACGCTTGCGCCGATAAGTGAGCTCGCATGCGCTCGCTGTGACTCGTACGCTACCCACCAAAAAAACATACGTCGGTCGAACCCTGCGAGATACTTGTCTCTATCAGTCCCAGGACGGCTTCTACCACGCAAACTACCACCGCAACGTCGCCAGCTAGAGTGTAAAACGGGAGGAGAGAACGCATCGAGACTCAAAGGATTGCTAGACAGCAATGCCCCTACGGACCGCCCGAGTAATGCACATAGAGAAGAGGCAGTGCGATACCGATGGCTACTAGGATGCCACCTCGTCCAATCAGCCCCCGACGACCGGACAACATAAACATGCCAGACAGTGCGAGAAAGACCAGCATGATGGCGTACCCGTCAGCGAAATAGGTCCATGCTTTTTTGCCACGATTTAGGTGAAGCCAGTTCATAAGTCTGAGCAACAAACGAGGTGATTGCCCTTTCTCAAGTACCATTCCTGACGACGGATTGATCGTCAAAGTCCGCTGCTCGTAATTAGCTACTATCCGGTCCTTGGAATAGGCAAAAACATCATTCGGAGCCTCATCGATACCAAGCTCCTCTGCCACAAAAGCCACTGCTGCCTCGTCACCGACTGGGATACCCGTGAGCCGATGCTGCTTTTCCAAATGCTGAAAATTGGGATCCCAATCAGCAATGTGGTTTACCGCAAGGCCACTGATGGCATACACCAAGGTCAGTCCAACTGCGAGGTATCCCGTATCCCGATGCAGCTGCCGTACTAGAGGCCGCCACTTCCGGCGGCGCCGCCCCGACTGCCCCCGAGTAGTCGGTTCTGTATGGCTAGCCATACCGCTCCTCTGTCCAGGGGTCCGCATGATTATGATAACCGCGTGTTTCCCAATAGCCCGGCTCGTCGCGTTCGACGAATCGTATTCCCGTCAACCACTTTGGACTTTTCCAAAAGTACAGGTCAGGAACGACTGCCCGCACAGGGGCGCCGTGAGGGCGAGCTAACGGCTCACCGTCCAACTCCCACGCAACCATCACGTTATCCGCCAACGCTTCGTCGATTTGTACGTTTGCCGTATAGCCATGCGCCGCTTCGAAGATCACATGTCTTGCCGTGGATTTAACCCCAGCCTTCGCCGCTAGGTCGCGCACCCGTACACCGACGAATGTCGCTCCAAGCACCGACCATGCCGTGACGCAATGTACGTCCACCGATTGCTCCACTATTTTCATCTTCAATAAATCCCGAAAACCGTAGACTTCGGGTGTACTCACGGCACCATGTACTTTCAGTCGATGCCGACCAGGAGCAGGATCACCTTGTCGCCCCCCCATCGGTCGAAGTTTTTCGATTACCCGCTGCCCTGGAGGTAGACGCGGTCTGCCGTCCGGTCGGGTTTGAGCTCGAGCCTCGCGCGTTAGACGATCATCTGCGAAGTAATAAACAGCGCCGCCCAAGGCTACAACCGTGGTGCCACGGGCTGCCTTACGAATGAATTCCCGTCTGGCCATGGCTTTTTGTACGGCATCAGTGCGTCTAGAGTGTTCGGGACGAATCAAAAAAGTCCTCCAAAGTACGACCAGCGAAGAGCAGCCTGCTCCGTGCCGTGTAGGGTGGGGTTACCACTTTTCATTCCTCCATGGGGAGATAAGACCCGATGCATTGACACAAAATACCTACGACACCGCTGACAAGGACGCCACCAATGTCACATTAGATTCACTGCCTACATCATGAGGTTCCACAAGTAGTTGAACACACAGTGTCGCCAACTATTCCTCTACCCTATGAAGCCGACCCCAGCACGGCCGTAACGTTCTTACTCATGAATGCCCTGTGCCCCACTGACCATCTCGACAGGTTGACCGGAAATCGCGCACACTGGCGGCATGTCTTTCGTCTCGCCCCCACTACTGCTCGCGATGCTATTGCACGTGCAAGGACCGACATGGGAACCGAGTTCACGATGGTCACTACCGGTCGAAGGACACGGGGATGCGGTGGTTGTCAGTCCCCAAGGCACATCACCAGCACCAGTTGTCGTTGTATTACACGGTGCGTGGGATCGACCTGAATGGGTTTGTAACGTGTATGCCAAAGTCACCACAGGACGAGAATGGGTGGTGTGTCCACGTGGGAAATTACGACCGGAAGTACCGCCAGATGGGGCACGCTGGACCCTAGGAACGGTGAAAGAAACCGAAGAAGAACTCAACGCCGTACTTACAAGCCTCCGCAGTCGGGTGGGTGACCGCGCAGCACCCGGTATCGCCGTACTCTCCGGGTTTTCCAAAGGCGCCAGCCATGCTGCTGCCCTGTCTCGTAGGGAACCAGACCGTTTTAGGCGATTACTCCTAGTAGAAGGAGGGTTGCCGCTCCGCGCTCTCAATGCGCGTAAAACAGTAGGTCAACGCATTGCAATGGCATGTGGGACGCAACGCTGTGTCCAACGAGCGAAAGAAGCGTGTGCGGAGTATCAACGCCTTGGCGGAACGTGCTTTCTGCGCAGCAATCTTGCAGTCGGTCACTCCTACAATCCCCCGTTTGCCAACATGGGCTCCCGTCTCTACCACTGGCTACATTCTGACCAAAGCGCCATTTCACCCCACAGAAAATAGCCCCAAGCTGATAGCGGGCCTATCGCAATACACCACCGCATCAGTACACTTAGGCCATGACGACCTTTGCTGAAGACATCCGTGCCGGAATAGGAAATACACTTCCAACTGCCCCACCCGTGAACCCGACCGTAAGTCGGGCTCCGGCACGGGCGCTAAATTTGAGCCGAGAAGAACAAGAGCTCGCCCTCCGAAACGCCCTTCGTTACATACCGGAACAATGGCATAAGACGCTTGCTCCCGAGTTCGCGGCCGAGCTGAAAACGTGGGGTCGCATCTACATGCACCGATTTCGCCCGCACTATCCGATGTATGCGCGACCGCTCGATGCGTATCCAGCACGCAGTAAGCAGGCGGCATCCGTCATGCTTATGATTCAGAACAATCTAGACCCAGCCGTCGCTCAGCACCCCTATGAGCTCATCACCTACGGGGGTAATGGCACGGTCTTCCAAAATTGGGTCCAGTATCGACTTACCATGCAGCTGCTCTCGGAAATGACCGATGAGCAAACGCTTGTGATGTACTCCGGTCACCCACTCGGACTCTTCCCCTCCCATCACGACGCGCCCCGGGTTGTGGTCACGAATGGCATGGTCATTCCCAACTACTCTTCAGGAGACGACTACCTCCGGATGGCAGCTCTTGGGGTCACAAGCTACGGCCAAATGACTGCGGGAAGCTATATGTACATTGGGCCCCAGGGCATCGTTCACGGTACGACCCTCACCCTACTAAATGCGGGACGACTGAAGCTCGGTGTATCCGGGGCAAATGGCTTGACTGGACGGCTTTTTGTCACCAGTGGACTCGGCGGTATGAGTGGTGCACAAGCAAAAGCTGCCGTCATCGCAGGTGCGGTCGGAATTGTCGCAGAGGTGAACCCAACCGCAGCCAAAAAACGTCATGCCCAGGGATGGGTCGATGTACTGCACGACAATTTAGACAACCTGATTCCTGCCGTCCGCGATGCCGTTGCCAAAGGCGTCGCGACGTCATTCGCGTATATCGGAAACATCGTGGACCTCTGGGAGCGTCTGGCGGCAGACAACGTACATGTCGACCTCGGTTCGGACCAAACCAGCCTGCACCTCCCCTTTTCTGGGGGATATTATCCCGTCGGTCTGAGTTACGAAGACAGCAATGCATTAATGCGCGACAACCCAGAAGCCTTTCGCACCGCTGTTCATGATTCATTGCGACGCCAGGCGCGTGCGATCGCTACCTGCGTGGCTAACGGAACGTACTTTTGGGACTACGGCAATGCCTTCCTGCTGGAGGCTAGCCGAGCGGGAGCCGACGTCCTTGCGGAAAATGGCCACGATTTTCGGTACCCGTCCTATGTTGAGGACATTATGGGACCGCTGTGTTTCGATTTTGGTTTCGGTCCATTTCGGTGGGTATGCACCAGCGGAACACCCGAAGATCTACGAGAGACGGACCGCATTGCGGCGGACGTCGTCTCCAGACTGGCGGATTCTGCCCCTGAAGAAACTGCAGAGCAGTATCGAGACAACCTGCGCTGGATCGAACAGGCGGATGTAAACGCCATGGTTGTCGGTTCACAAGCACGCATTCTTTACGCCGACGATATTGGACGTCGCGAAATAGCGCTCGCATTCAATCGCGCCATTCAGGAGGGGCGAATAAGCGCACCGGTCGTACTTGGGCGAGACCACCATGACGTCTCTGGTACCGACTCACCGTGGCGGGAAACGGCTAATATCCGGGATGGAAGTCGATTCACAGCAGATATGGCAGTGCAGAACGTGATAGGAGACGCCTTCCGTGGCGCGACATGGGTCAGCCTGCATAATGGTGGAGGCGTGGGTTGGGGCGAAGTCGTCAATGGCGGATTTGGGCTGCTCATTGACGGATCAGAGGATGCATCACGAAGGCTCGACTCAATGCTCCACTGGGATGTAAATAACGGTATTGCTCGCCGCGCATGGGCCCGAAACCCGCATGCTGAGTTCGCAATCAAGCGTGCGATGGAGCTAGAGCCTCGGCTGAAGGTAACCTTGCCCCATCATGCAGACAGCGAACTGCTCACCCGATCTCTCGATAACTGATGCTAGCTACCGTTGGCGAACAGTATGCAGATGCATCTTGGCGGCTAGAGAGCCTTGCAGACTTTCCGCGCCGTGCCGTCGCTGGTTGAACATTCGGTGTATAACGAGGAAACGGCTTGGCAAGCGGCGATACCGCCTTCACGACACTCGACGATGATGTGCCTTGAGTTCTGGTCCGGTGTGGGCGGATAGATACACTCAAA
>PKDL01000535.1 GCA_002863065.1 Pseudomonadota bacterium | reverse complement strand
GGCCAATGTTTCGATAGCGAATATCCTAACTCGAACAGATCGGTGAGGTGTTCCACACGCACACCAACCCACACACCGGCCTCAACACCAATGAACTCTCGGCGCTCCGCTGGATGCATTGCCGCTAGCTGGTTCTGGTCGCCTGAATGGCGTACGAAGCCCCAGAAGCGAAAATGCGAGTCAATTGCGGCTGCAAGCTGTGCAAATGATCGGTCACGAACCATAATCAACCCGGCCGACCGATGAAGGCTCATGAATTCGCCAGGGCTGCCTCAACGCGTTGAAGGAGCTCTTCATACGTCTCAGCCACGTCGCCTAAGTCCCGACGAAACCTATCTTTGTCGAGTTTACGGTTAGTTCCTTTCTCCCAAAGGCGTGAACCATCGGGTGTGATCTCATCAGCAAGGACAATGCTGCCAGCCGAACGCCCGAACTCCACTTTAAAATCGATGAGGGTGATACCCAATGAATCAAAGAACGTTCCCACCACGCGATTGATGGTCAGTGCATATTCCTTCATGGCACTCAACTCATCCATCGTTGCGTAACCGAACTCCAAAATCCACTGCGTGAGAAGCATCGGGTCATCTAGTGAGTCTGATTTATAATACCATTCGACGAAGGGCTGACTGAGCTTTCCGCCTTCTTCCATGCCAAGACGGCGCGCTAGAGACCCAGCGACGTAGTTACGGACGACAACCTCCACCGGTACGATGTCAACGCGCTTGACGAGCTGCTCACGGTCGCTCAAATTCCTGACAAAGTGAGTCGGTACCCCAGCCTTTTGAACTAACGTAGTCAGCGCAGCAGAAATCTGAGAGTTAACGACCCCTTTGCGCTCCCATGAACCTCGTTTTTTAGCATTGAAGGCGGTTGCATCATCCTTGAAGAACAGGATGAGATGCTCAGGGTTATTCTCTATCTCATAGAGAATCTTCGCTTTTCCTTCGTAAATCGCACGACCGCGTACCGGTTCACTCATCGTCCGTCTCCCGTGTATGTCAAGCCCTGGCCTCAGAGGCTCTTTGCGCGAAAGATAGCTTGCGGCGTAGGCCACCGACAAGGCGAGAGCTCAACTTAGCGCGAGACTACCGGTTGCCCGACGTCCTAGTGGAATACACGCTCAAAAATCGCGTCCACGTGTCGAAGCGCATGGTCTAAGTCGAAGCAGGCAGAAATTTCATCGACATCCAATACTGCCAGCACATCCGCATCACCCTTAAGATTGGTTTCAAAGTCTTGGTCTTTTTCCCAAGCAGGCAGCGCATTACGCTGCACTAGTACGTATGCCGCTTGGCGGTCCATTCCCTTTTCAACTAATGCAAGTAACACATGGCCACTGAATACCAAGCCATTCGTGATATGGAGATTGCGAAGCATGTGCTCCGGATAAACGACAAGATCGGTAATTACCTTCGTCATCCGGCGGAGCATAAAATCCAATAATACAGTCGTGTCGGGTCCAATCACGCGTTCGACCGAGGAGTGAGAAATATCTCGCTCGTGCCACAAAGCGACATTTTCCAGTGCAGCCCCGGCGTAACTTCGTATGAGACGAGCAAGACCCGTCGCATTTTCCGTAAGGATCGGATTGCGCTTATGCGGCATAGCAGAACTGCCCTTCTGCCCCTTCCGAAACGGCTCCTCCGCTTCCCGCACCTCAGTCCTTTGCCAATGCCTGATCTGAACCGCTAATCTTTCGACCGAGGAGGCTACGGTAGCGAGCACGGAAAAATACCGTGCATGACGGTCGCGCTGAACTACTTGTGTCGATACAGGGTCAGCGGCCAGACCGAGCGCTTTCAGTGCCTCTTCTTCGACCTCGGGAAGGGTTGCCCCAAATGTACCCACCGCTCCGGAAAGCTTACCAACTGCGATATCCTCACGCGCCGCGCGTAGCGCGATCTGCCCACGACGAAGCTCCGCATATGAACCGGCAAGGGCTAATCCAAACGTAGTGGGTTCAGCATGGATCCCGTGACTTCGTCCGACCATCGCAGTCATCCGATGCCGCATTGCTTGCACCTTGAGAGCATCGCAGAGGTCATCGATATCGCGCAGTATCTCATCAGCGGAGCGCACTAACTGGACCGCCAAGCTCGTATCTAAGACATCCGAAGATGTTAGGCCAACGTGCAGGAACCGCGCATCGCGACCAGCGATCTCTTCGATGTGGGTTAGAAATGCAATGACATCGTGGCGGGTCACCCGCTCATGTTCAAGAATCCTGGACGCTGACATCGGAGTATCGGCAACTGAGGCTCTTATTCTGGCCGCAATGCCTTCATCAGCCAATCCACGGGCTTCTCGCGCTTCAAGATGCGCCAACTCGACTTCTAACCAAATGATAAACCGTGAATCATCAGACCAAATCGCTGCCATCTCGGGACGAGAATATCTCGGTATCATGCTGAACTCCTGGCGCTCGGTTTTCCTACTCGACGTTTTTCTTGGAATCCGATTTCAGAAATGCGTCTGCACAGCAACGATAGCCCACCCGAGATGAGGACGAACCTGGAGCTCTACGCTTGGCGTAATTACAACGCGCCTCATCCATATTGTTGTTGCTGCCACCACGGACGTACCCATCCGACGTCCATTCTGACACGTTACCCACCATGTCATAGGCTCCCCACATCGAACGACACTTCTTGAAGGAGCCTGAGGGACGGATCGGGCGTGGGTAACCGTCCAGCGACAACGTGTTGCACTTGTCTTCTCGGAAGCTATTTCCGTATGGATATCGTCCCCCGCACCCGCGACGCCATTCCTTACCTGAACAGAGCCGAGCACCACGTCGCTCGCATGCCGATTTGGCACCATATAGGCTGATACCCCTGGTTGGCCCACCTGCCTCACGCCGATCCATACAGTGAATCTCGAATCCGGGGACTTTCTTGCCCTCACGCTCCAACTTCACCTTCCGAAATACTTCGGTCATACCCGCGGGACAGTCCCATTTTGCTGGAGGAATCGTCGTCTCGATGGGGCCGGTTGGCTTCGGTACCGCAACATCAGCGGCAGCCACAGTGCTTCCTTCCTTTTTTGCTGCAGCGTTATCTATATCCTCGCTATTCGTCGCCTTGGACGGGATATTTTCAACAACCCCTGCGACCGCTTCCACGACCGGGACGGCTGTGTCTGCAGCCAGAACGGCTCCCGCGTCTGCAGACGGAACGGCTCCCGCGTCCGCAGACGGAACGGCTCCCGCGTCTGCAGACGGAACGGCTCCCGCGTCTGCAGACGGAGCAGCTCCCGCATCTGCAGACGGAGCAGCTCCCGCATCTGCAGCATCTTCAGAGTTTTCATCCGGTGCAGCAGCCATCTCAGGACTGAGCTTACGCTTTTGAGACGCTTCCTCTGTTGGCTCATCGACGTCGGTCTCCAGAATATCTAATGATGCTACTACATCGGCCGAGCCGACTATCTCAGGCTCATGTACACCATCCCTGGTTGGCTTCGGTATCTGCTTCACGTTAGCCATGGATGTAGAGGGATCGTCTGTCTTCACGCTGCCCGGAGTCTCAGATGCAATTGCGGTAGGTGGCGCTGGCTCTCCCTCGGCTCCGGTAGTATCTGCTGGCCTCTCGGCAATGGTCGGAGCCGATGTGTCCACTTCGGTATCCTTCCGCGAACCAGTGTCCATGGCCATCCAAACGATCAATCCTACGATCGCTGCCACCGCCGCAAGGGTAACAAAACGACTCGATTGCCCATCCTCGGTTTTTTGATGCCTAGACGAAGGCGCAGGAGTTTCGCCAGCAGAAGACACAGGTGTCGTTGAACTCCGGAGCGGTGCAGGCGCACTGGATTCGAGGGTCTCGGAGTCCGATAGAGGTACGTCATCTGCTGAGGTATTATCAGCTTCCGCCTCATCGCGACTTTTATTATGCCGAGCAATTCGCTCCATTTCGAGAGCTGCTGCCAGCTCATCGGAATGCCCTGGCTTCGGTGGTTGCAGAGGAAAAATGCTGACGGGTCCGATGTCCTCGCCTACCTCGCTCGGGTTCCCTTCTTCATCCAGTGGGACTAGTTCCTCGTCCAATACTTCGAATTCGTCGTCATCAAGGACCACAACGCTCGTGACCTCAGAATCATCCCGGATGCTATCGGATAATCCCTCATCCTCGAGGATAATAGCCTCCACCTCGGTTTCCGAAGTATCTGAGAGCAACGCCGGTTCCGCTTCAACGCGTTCAACCGAGCTGAATAGGGCATCCATCCGGTCGGCAGTATCCGGTTGTACAGTATTCGAATCAGCTTCCGCGCTGTCTGAAAGTGCAGAAGCCTCGGCCTGAGAAACACCACCCGATGAATCCTCTATATTTCTGATGGAGGCGGCTTCCGCGCCGTCTACGGTAGCCTCAACTACCGTTTGGAGCGAGTTCATAGGGTTAGCGAACTGAACCTCAGCATCTATCGACTCGGTAGGCTCCGCTGGTGTCCTGTCCGTAGTTTCGGTTTTCGCCTCAAAGTTCTTCACAACCGTGTCTGGAATCACATCCAATGTATCGCTCGTAGAGAAACCAGCCCACTCAGACTGATTCATCTCAACTGCCGAGGCATCGGTCGCTGTCGATTCGTCTTCCGTCGAAGCAACAGACTCATCAGTCTCGGAAATCACCTCTGTAGGTAACTCGACTGAATCTGCATCCTGACTGGGCAAATCCTGCGGTGCGACGTCAGAAATCAACTCCGCTGCGTCATCATCTGTCGTATCTGCATCTGCGGCACTCGCAATAGGTACTGGCGCGTCTGCCGATGGAATAGCAGTAGATGAATGTGCGTCATTATGCTCGTCTGATTGATTCTTCTGCGCGACCTTGGCGATGTGTGGTTCAGAGTTAAACCCATCTTCCGTGCTGCGTAGGGCGTCTCCGAGGCGCGTCATGAACTCGGAAGTAGCGGCGATACGATCAGCAATGTCAGGGTGAGTGGCCTCTTGAAACAAGCGATCGATGGTCCCGGTCGTATCCACTCCCTGCCGAACCAGTGAGACCGACGGGTTTACAGGTCCTCCCGCAACGAACCAACCAAGCAACAGTCCAAGTGACCAGACATCATTTCCTGTCGACTCATCATCGGTATCGCTACGACACTCCGGAGCGACAAACATCGCGTCTATTTCATCCGCGGGTAGTGTACCCAAGAGTCGATATGGGTCGACCAGAGAGACCAGTCCGTCCTGGATGTAGATGGTATTGGGTTTCAGGTTTCCATGAACCCCAACCCGCTGGATCGTCTGCAATGCTTCAGCAATCTGGGAAAAATATTCGGTGATGCTGATTGTGGTGCCCGAAGACACCGTATCCTCGAAGGTCTGCCCCTGAGGTATCTCGCTCACGACGTACGACGTGTCTTTATCTATCTGAACGTCGAGTATTCGCACAATGTGACGGTTGCGATAGCCAAGCATCCGGTTTAGTCGGAACTCATTTGTTGACGCATGTGGGCCTGTAAGCCGCGCCGGGTCCAAGACACTGATGTGAAATTGCTCGCCTAATCGGACATCAGTTGCCAAGAACGATACGTACGCTGAGCGCGTTGCCAACGTCTCATCCAACCGATACCGCTCGCTAAGAACAGCTCCGACTTGCGGGACCCAATAACGCAATCTTCCAGCCATCGTATCGCCTCCTACTTACGACTAGGCTCTCGACAGGACGGGTGGTGCATAACAGACAGGTGGCCTGCTGACCAGTTACAACTCGCCCAAAACATCAGGGGAGTTAGTACCCGCTCTCTCGGATGGACCTGACTCAGTAATGAGAAACCGTCCCTTCGTGGCGCAAGTGCCGCACCGCTGTTCGGAAAGACCAAAGAGCCAACGGCGAAATGATGGATGCAAACCCTAGGAGCCACAGCAGGTCTGACGCTATTACTATAGGCGCAGCCCCGAGTAGAAGTGCACTCCGGAGAGCATCTAACGAATGCGTTACAGGGAGGCACCATGCAATAAGCTGCGCAACAGGTGGCAGTGACTCAACGGGGTATAAAACCCCACCGAGTAACCAACTTAATCCCGCAATAAGCTTCGAGATGGGCTCGACTGTTTTTAACAGCAGCACCAAAGATGCTGCGAGCAACCCCAAAGAAGCGAAGGACGCCACACTCAATACGATCGTAAGTAAAACGCTACCCACATTTGTCGAAGGGAAGGTGGCTCCTAGAACCATCCCCGCGAGCAGATATACCGCGACGCGAACCGCTGACCAGGTAAATCGGTAGGTCGCAGATCCAATCACAATCAAGGAAGGTGACGCAGGCGTAGCTAACATCGCCTCAAGGGTCCCTACCGTTTGCGCGAGACGAATACCGCGAGAAAAGCCCGTAAGCGATGTGTTCAAATAATCGGCAACTGCAACGCCAATGAGGGCAAAGGGGAAATATGCGCCGCCCCATGCGGCGAGTGACCGTATTTGTGCCTCTCCCACCATTCTAGAAAGGAAATACACCGTCAAAACCGATGAGCCGAGCGTGGCAAGCTGATATGCGAATGCTACTTTGTAGGACGTCGCATCAAGCATATCGCGGCGGAGAAAGGCCCCCAGGATGGCTCGAGTCTCGCGAATGCTGGAGCATATTGCCTGTATCAATCGTTGCATTCGAATACCTGTTCAAGCTTCGACTGCACATGATTGTAGCTTCCGTCAGCCACGACACGTCCTCGATTGAGCACGATGAGGGAAGTGCACAGTGATTTCATTTCCTGGGGGTCATGCGTCGCCCAGAGTACATGTATCCCTCGTGCCGCCACGAGCTCATCAAGAACAAACTGTCTTAACCTTTCCGCATTACCAGGGTCCAGGCCACGAGTTGGTTCATCGAGTAACAAACATTCAGGTTCTCCCAACAGTCCCCTAGCAACGGACAATCGCTGGCTCATTCCCGTGGAGTATTCTCTCACCGCTCGGTGCTTTACATTTTCAAGACCCACAAGGGTTAGCACGGCGTGAGCTGCTTCCAGGGACTTGGCTCTACTTAGACCGTGAAGCGCACCAAAAAATGCCAAGTTCTCTACCGCTGAAAGTCTCCAAAAATGGCTCCTATCACCACTTACAGCATATCCGACACGCCGCCGAAATGCGGCTTGGCTGCCATCTACGGGCATCCCCAGCACCTCAAGTTGCCCAGTGTCGGGGGTAATGAGCCCAGCGATCGCTCGCATCAACGTCGTTTTACCCGCCCCATTCGGACCTACAAGCCCCACCAGGCCGGGCTGAATCTCGAATGAGACCGAATCCAAAGCGACAATGTCCGGGAGGCTAAACACTCCACTCAACCAATGTCCCCAGGTAGTACTTGGTCGATACCGCTTAGTGAGGGCCTTCGCTCGGACGAAGGCTCCCGAGGTATCGGTTATGGCATTTGGAGTTCCGTCTATCTCAGACATAGTCCTCGCTTTCCAATCATCCGAGTCACAAAGCTACAAGCAGAGACAGACTCAGCCCAACACTATCACTGTTCGCGCGCGGACAGATCAATTCACAGGCAGACAATCGGTCTGCTTTAGAGAAACTGGAACCACTTGTTGAGGAAAGATCCCCCCACACAATTGGACAGTATGCGATCGACTCTGTACGTTCTTATGGATGCGGTTGTCTACCATCGCCATGGTCTGCCTGTACGCTTTACCTGCTTTATCCAACGGTCCGTTTGGCACCCTGACCGTGGTACAGGCTGAATCGCTACCAGCAGGTCCTAGTCCACTCAGTGCGGTCACTGCCTCTGACTGGCGTTTCGTCGAATTGGTATACGCCCCGCTTTACACGCACAGCACAAACGGTTTCACGGCATGGCTTGCCGAGAGCGTAACTGTCAGAAATGAAGGCAAAACACTCGTTGTGGCACTCTCAGATGACGCCCAGTGGTCTGCGGGACGCGACATTGCCGCTCGAGACGTCGTCTACACGTATGAACTTGCACGTCAAGGTAAGTGGAACCGCGCATTTGCTGCCGAACTCGTAAACATTGTGCGCGTTCAAGCCGCTGAGAATGGAATGGACATCGAGTTCGAATTACGGTCGCCGGTGGTAACCCCTGAGTCCCTCCTAACCGTACCCATCATCCCCAGCGGCCTCCATGGCCCGTTGGACGATGTGTCTAAGCAACGGCCGCTGCCATTAGGTGTACTGGGGGCTGGCATGTACAAATTGGCGGACCCTCAAGATTCGACTCGCTTGGTACATAATCCGAACTGCATTCGTAAGCCTCGAATAAGTGAAGTCCGGTTTATCTCCAGTGGCGATTCTCCCACATCCATCGATATGGTGCGGCTGCATGGCGACACAGTCACCTTTGACCAGACACCTGCGGATTCCAGCATCCACGATAGAGAATTCGGGACATCGGTTCTGGTGCACCCGCGACCGTATGTACTTGCCATCGCTATCGGTGCTATCCCCTCTCTGTGGAACGACGAAGCAGTATCATCAGCAACCAAACAAACCATCGACAGGTCCGCCTTATTCTCAATTGGAGATGGCGGCATCCCAAGTGCTGTTGCCCCAACGCCAGGAGTGAGAGGGCAACAAGGCTCTAGAGAACTGCCGACGACGAACAAAAAATCAGCACGGAAGCGTCTAGAAAATGCGGGCTGGAAGCTATCTATCGGCACACGTATACGGACCCAAGCCACCGACTCAGGAACAGCGAAACGACTGGAACTTCCACTCCTTATCGATGCGGATGACCGTCAGAGTTTACGCCGTGCCTCCGTACTTCGGCACCAACTGCGTGTAATCGGCATTGACCTTCGGGTTGAAGCCAGTCCACGCCTCACATTTTTGAGCCGCCTTGCGTCCCGTGAATTCCCCGCTGCTCTAATCTCCCTACGTGCGGACATGACGGCTCTCTTTCATTCTAGAGGAATGTGGAACAGTAGCGGATATCACGATGCGGCGACCGATACGGCTTTGGAATCCGGTCAGTGGAAGGTTGCTGCCCAACGCACCCGGAATACTGCGCCCTCATTCGTACTCGGCACCATACAGCGAACAGGTGTAAGCGGTCGTAACGTAATGACTCCCCGTATTACCGGGCGAGGTGGGTTCGCAGATTTCCATAAATGGCGGATTAGATGAGAACCGACGCATGAACTATCACGTGCTACTAACCCTTATGCTCGGCGGTATATCTGCTCCACCACCGGTGGCGGAGCGCCTTAGTGATATTGACGAAGAGGCAGTGAGTGTTAGCGTCGATGAATCAAGAGATACGATCTACTGGGAAACCATTGACGACGACTCACGGTCTATCCGCCGGGTTCGCTTACGCAGCAAACGACGAAAAGCCAAGAGAGTAGTGAGCGTCGACCACATCGTAACCGACCCGCAACCGACGCCTGGAAAACGAGAACCGCTATACAATCAATTTGACGAAGAGACAGAACGCTGGAGCATGGTCCGACGAAAAAGAGAGCTCGTCTCACCGTCAGCAGCCAGTGATATTCACCCCGCCATCTCGCGGGATGGTGAAAGACTCGCATTCTCAAGCGGCCGCAGCGGAAAAGGTGATATTTACATCGCCAAGGTCGGAAGCACGAACCAGCCGCCACGTCTCGTCGCGCGTGGTACGGACGTAGAGCTACTCCCGCAATGGGCTCCAGATGGGAAGTCGCTCGCCTTTTTACGAGTTAGCCGAAGAGGGCAAGAGCTTGTTGTTCTGTCTGACCTTGATGAGTCACCAAAAACGACTGTGGTAGCCGATGAGCGACTCTCTCCGGTAAGTTTCAATTGGCGGCCAGACGGCAAGGAACTTGCGTTTTATCGACGGGATTTCAGTGCAGGAACATCTCTGTATGTCGTAGAACCGGGCGGAGGTACAGCACGCCGCCGTCTTACCAATGTACAAGTCCAACCCCGTGGTCCTGCTTGGCTTCCCGGTAGAGTCTGGTCACTAGTAACCGTTCGAACGGATGACACCGTCGTCTCCGTCACTCCAACGGGCGATATTCGTACAATGAAAACAGGAACGTATGGCCACGGCATAGTACGAACAGGGAAGCTAGTTGGTAGCTATAGACTAGCCTTCACCGCACTGGGAATAAGCGACAGCTCGGAAGGCAGCACCAACAAAAGAAAGGTCTTTCTTTGGACGGTGCCGGCTAGCATTCTTCGTCCCCAAGCGGGTGGTAGCGGAATGCCTGATTTCCAATAGCGTAATATCTAGGTCTCAAGGGTCTTGCGCAGCACCCTCTCCGCCATCTACGGCGTCGCCATCTCCGGGTTCTTCAAAGAGCAGTGTCGAGCTGATTAGGCAACTGGACGCAAGGAGGCACTCGGTGCTCGTAGCACATCCTTGCTCAAAGCAGGGGTACACCTGGCCAAGTACACCTGGCTTCACATACGGACCAAATGTTGTGCACCAGGTGGAGAATTTTTCGGCGTTCGGTGACTTACAGCCTTCGAGGAAGTTTGAAATGGCAGCACATGCCAGGGGGACACCGCCGGGCGCGGGATTATCGAGGATACAGCTGAATGTTCCATCCTCAGCCTCACATGTGTCTTGTGCCGCGCAGGTAATGATATTGTTGGCCAGCTCCGCAGTGGCGAAATTGGCAAACAAATTTGGACAAGTGGAAAGGCAATCGGGATAGCAGTCGGCCTGGGCGGTACATAGGGCTGTACAGTCTATTCCGCTCGTATCGCTCGGATTCCAACACCCATCCTCAGTAATAAAGCCCTCCAGTGCGCCGCCCGCCGCGTCGTCACTGTCATGCTGATCGCCTGCATCGAATTGATCCACGCTGTCATTGGCGTCGAAACTTTCGGTACTATCCATACCGTCCATTTCGTCGAAGCCATCGAGAGCATCGGACATCTCCACACCGTCTGCCCCGTCATTGCCGTCCGACCCAGGGCCCCTGTCAGTACTGTCGTCACCATCTCCGGTCGTATCTGCCGATGGCCCAGCATCTTGGGAATCTATGCCGCTACTCGTGTCCCCATCGTCTTGATTACCACTATCGCCGCGATCGTCAACGGTATCACTTCCATCACTAGAATCAGCGGACGTAGATGATGCTACGTCGGTAGTAGTGGCTACACCACCAGCTGTCCTTCTCTCTGAGCTGCTACAGGCCACGCTCAGAATAAGAACACAAAAGATACGTAGACAAATACTTCGAGTACGCATGGAGTCTCCTAGCTCAAACCGTTCCTAAGCTTAACGATACGGAATATGGCCGAGAGATGCATAACGGACACAACATAACAGCACCGCTGCGCTCCCCCGCATATCCGTACCGGATAGAAACGCACGCTACGCCGCCAATGCTGACTGCTACTGTGAAAGAATTAGAGCGCCGAACCCGGGCACTATAACGCTACCAGTATGTGCTCCACCACCGAGCGCATCCGTCCAGTTACCCGTGAGATTGAGGGGAACCGTCTGCGTCGACTGCGACCGATTCAGCACTACCACCACATCCCCGCTTGAATGAACCCGCCGATATGCCATCACAAAGCTGTTGGTGAGCAATACCTCCGTCGTGCCACGACTCAATGCAGGATATGCTTTACGAATCGATGCCAAGAGGGCGACATGCTCGTGAACCATCGTGTTGTTCGAGGTCCAGTCGTCCCAAATCATCATCCGCCTATTATCAGGGTCTCCTGCGCCCGGTAGACCGATTTCATCTCCGTAATAGATGAGCGGAATCCCCTCAATCGTGAATAAGAAAGACCAAGCCAACATCAAGCGTTGGTACGGTTCCACTGATATGGGACCCGTCGGGGGACTATCCCAACCAAGCTGCTTCGCACCAGTGCCCCATTCATCACTAATATGTCCTGTCGCATGCGAGATGAAGCGCGGTACGTCATGGTTACCAAGAAAGCGGCTCATCACTGCTTTCGAGCCGTAGTAACCTTCGCTTTGCGTCAGTAAGTCAGTGAGGTGGGCTGGGTCTTCTTGATCGCGCGCAAAGACACGAAGAATCCGCCAATACAACGGAAAATCAAACTGACCGTGCAGCATCTGATGGTTGATGTACTGTTTGAGGACTGTTTCGTTTGGACCTGAGCCGCCGCCCCAATCTCCAACATACGTCTCACCAACAGTATAAAACTCGGTACCCGGTACTACATTGATGTCCCGGTCAATTTTTGCTCGAACGGTATAGAGAAAGTTGTCGTGCATGTGCTTTACAGCGTCGATGCGAAAGCCATCCAGATCGGCCTCAAGCACCCACCAAATGGCCGCCTCCGTCATTTCCTCAACGGCACTATCAGATTCATAATTCAAGTCCGGAAGATACTCCTCAAACCAACAGGTCAACGGCGCTTCATCAAAACCGCACTGAAAGAAGGCGTTAAACCACCCCTGGGACGGCTGCTCTGTAACAAGGGGATGGCTGGAATGTAGGTGATTCGCGACGAGATCAACCAACACCCGAATGCCCTTCGCATGCGCCGCATCAACTAGACCTTTCAAGTCAGCCAGAGAGCCCAGTTGGTTTTCTGCGGTTCGCTGCGAGGACGGAAAGTATCCGTGATAGCTAGTGTATGTTTTACCCAAGCTTCCCGACATACAGGTGTCTGGGTTATCGACCACCGCAGTAAGCCATAGTGCGGTTACACCAAGGTTCGTAAAATAACCGTCTTCGATTTTTTCCGTGACACCGGCCCAGTCCCCACCGAGCCAATTTGCGTTGTTATTCGGAATACAAGCAACGGGTCCGCCAATATTTGGCTGCGCGTCACGGAAGCGATCGGTCATCGCAAAATACATGACCGCATCTGCCCACTCGAACGGCTCTGCCTCCACCCATAGTGGCAAGTGCAGGGGTCTTGCCGCACCCACGTTGTTGGAAATGAAAAACGTGAGGGAATGTTTACCGTCGGCAGGAGAATCGATATCGACGACAAACCGCTGACTAGCCTCATCGTAAACATATGCCGCATTACTGGCGAGTTGGGTACCCAGTTTCATAGTCGCGGTAGAACTGAGAATGCCAGCTTCGGACGCACCATCTCGGACTGCGATTACGGCCGTGATGTTGTCCTTGGAGTATTCTAGGGTCTCAACTTCCAATAACGGGAGAGAGCAGTTCTCAATAAGCAATTTGCTGTTTTCGACCCCATCCACAATCTTTCGCATGGGGTTGGCTGGATCAAGGAGCCATGACTCCCCATCAACCACAAGCTTGTAAGCATAGCTGCCTGCAAGGTCGGTCGTGTCTAGGTTGACATGATATACCCCATCACCGTCTTCATCGGACAAAAGCGTGGTTGTTGAGTTCCATTCATTAAATTCACCGGCTACAGCGACCGATGAGATGGGTTGCCCAAAGGTGTCGTAAGATATGCGGTGCGTGCAAGTCCGCGGGGGCAGCGGCGACTGAGGAGAAATTCCGTCAACTGCATCTATCCCATCCACGCTATCGCTCGAGTCTACCGAATCGCTTTCGTCGGAAGCACTCGACCCATCCGTCGTAGCAAGACCGGTCGACGTGTCCATTCCGCTCGTATTATCGACACCATCAATGTCATCGGCCGAAGAGCTAGTATTCGTCGCAGTCCGTCCGTCCGCTCCATCCAAAGCAGATGATGCATCGGTGCCGTCGACAGACATTCCATCGTCGGCGTTTGTCTCAAACCCGAGCGTACGCGTGTCTTCACATCCTATTAGAGCAATACAAATCGCCAGGACATATCTCATGCCGAAATCACCTCTTGAGAAACCACCATCACTGTGGGCACAGATACATCCGGGAGTATACGAAAAACTACCATTGTTTAAGCACGACGAATTATACGACCTAGCTAATAATACCAGCGCGTACGGGGGCATATCAGAAACATCTACTTGCGAGTACATAAATCACACAAGTTCAGTGCGTGCGAACTACCTCGTTCAGAATGTCTAATCCTTCCGCAAGATCATCCATAGGAGCTGCAGTGAAGCAGAGTCTTGCGAACGCGTCGAAGCCCATGCCGAAAATAGCACCAGGCGCCAACGTGACGCCTCGGTCGGCTGCGCGTTCGAGCACTGGCATCGCTGAGGGGCCGTTGGCGCTCAGATCGATAAACACAAAGGACCCACCTTGCGCAGGATGAAAAGGCACGGAGGTTAGTCGAGTGGAAACGAGCTGAGCCCGTTGTCGATACGACTCAACTGCTGTCGCAAGAAATGCATCGGCTCCTTGAAGAGCCGCCCACGCGGATGACTGACAGATTTGAGCTGGATTGTAGACCGAGTGAGTAGCGACTCGTCTCATGGCGCCAATCACACGTTCTGAAGCAATGGCGTATCCGATCCGAGTACCAGCCATCGCGAAAGTCTTACTGAATGTGTACGTAGAAACCGTGCGCCCTGACATATTCGGAAGTGAAGCGATAGCGGTGGCGCTTTGGTGGTAAACGTAGCTCTCATATGCACGATCATCAATGACCCAAAGGTCGTACTTCTTGGCAATATTAGCAATCGCCAGCGATTGATATGCAGAGAGGACGATACCGTTGGGGTTGTTCGGAGAGATGATGTAGATGGCGCGCGTATTCTCATTCACGAACGGCTCAATGAGACTCGCGATAGCATCAGCACAATCAGGACCATCATAAGTCTCCGGACAATCCAGCAAGTGCTGATAAAATGGCACGTCAACCGGTATTACACCGGCGCAATACGAAATGCCCCGGACGAGGGGCCAATATGGCGCAAGGAGCAGTATCTCCTGTCCGGGGTCGATGAGTGCGTGGATGGCACATGACACGGCGTGTGTCGCGCCAACAGTTACCTGTACGTTATCGGCGGAGGCATTGACGTGACCGTGCACCCGTCGTCCGCGCTCAGCGATTGCCTCACGAAGACCGAGTTCACCGCCAGGATAGCCATACCGATATGGATCCCCGAAATATGAAGCATCGGCAGACCCATAGATGGCGGCATCCGGCGGCCGAAGGGCATTATCACCAATGTGGAATGGGTACCGCTTGCCTTCATAGCCCTCCATCCGTTTGGCGAGAACCGCAAAAACCGATGTGCGGAGCGGCGCAATGCGTGCGGCAAGTGCGGGGCGATTTTCCACGTGACGTCCTCTCAAAGCACTCGCAGATAGCTCAAGCAGCCAGGTAACTGCCCTAATTCAGTTTGACGGGCTGAATGGGATTTTGCCGCAGAGTACCATCGTTTGTCTTGGACTTGGCCGCCGCACCGGCGGCCGCTTTGTTCTGGCGCTTCTTTTGCAGTGATTCCTGAAACGCGGCAAGGTCTGCTGCGGACTGGAAACACCTGGAATTAGTGACTCCGCCATCCGTCCAGGTTGCTCGGAATGCGCAGGTATTCTGATTCTTCTTCGCGGCCGCCTGTTTCTTTTGCGCATTTGCATCTCGTAAAGCTTGCAACGCCTTTGGGGCGGGTGGGCTATCCGAGTAGCCTTCCTTCTGAAGGAATCGTTTAGCGGCGTTCATGGCTGCTTCGGTCGCATACATGCGCGTGACTGTATTCACCTTCACAGTCTTCTCATTGAGGCGGTACATGGTCAGCTTAAACTTACGCTCGTCATTAGCCGAACTCGTCTTACCCAGGCTAGATGCCGCTTCCTCTTTCGTTTCTAATGCGGCAGCTGGGCCAAAGAGGGCGATACTATCTTCTTCTTGTGGTGCCGCGACCGAATTCGTGAGCAACCGCTTTCTTTCTGCGTCCTTCGTCAGGTGCATATTCCCCCCCCAGTGACGTTCCAAAGGAGAGATTTCGAGCATGCCTTCGCGTCCCATCTCTGCATATGCACCGGTAGGTGTCGGCTCTTCTCCCTGAAATAACCGTGGGGACTGTATACTTCTACCGTCTGCTAGAAACGTCGGCAGCCTGTCCGCTGACTGCTTCTGATTCTCATTTCGGGCCATACCAAGAATTTCAGAGGCGGTTGGCACGCGCGGGGGCAGCTCAGCGGGCGTCTTCTCGGCTGCTTCAGGGGCTCCCTCCGCACTTTTGTCTTCCGGTGCTTCTTTTTGTTCAGCAGCTGCGGTTTTCTTGGGGACCTCCCCAGGTGTAGTGGCCGGTTCGGGCTTTTCCGCCGCTGGAGGTCCACCTCCACCGCGCTGCATCGGCGGTGCCTCTTCTTCACACGCAGCGGTGGCAATGAAGATAGCGATGAAACATAAAATCCGAGCCATCGACCACAGGATGTAATGCGCTTGGGAGTCGATTTTCGACATCAGTTCCTCCTGACACCTCTGTTGTAGCATACGAAACGGAGCATCGCTGCATTCCCAGAACATTGGCCTGCGACTTAATGCCTGACCAAACCCTTTCGTCCCATAACCCACATCTGTCGAATAATCGTTGCCATACAAATGGTGGCATAATTCAAAGAAGGTGATACGGCTGCTATAAACACAAATACGAACAATCGAAGCATGGACGAGTTATATGAAGCACATATTGTCTAAGGCCGCCTTCTACCGGCGGTCCGTCGTGGCCCTTCTTACCGTTGCCTGCGCTTTACCAGCCTATGGTGGCGGATACGATACCCCTCTGTTAGCACCAGCCCGTTATCTCGGTATGGGCGGCGCAAGTATCGCCGGGGCTAACGATGCCTTTTCAATCCTGCTCAACCCAGCAGGCCTTTCCCAGACAAAATTCATCGACTTATCGGTTAATGCACTGCCAATTTTGGCACAAAACGAGGCGCCTGTAGCAAATGCTGGTGGCTCAAACCCTGCAATCGTGGCGGACACTGGACTGGTGCTAGCTCCAGCCTTTCACGTAGCCGCGGCATTCAGGGCTACTGATTTCCTCACCTTCGGGTTGGGGGTGTACCCGCTCGCATCGGCGGGTGGCGGATATGAGTACAATAATATCGTTGGACGACTCACTGAGGACAGCACCACCATTCGATTCTTTGAAATTTCGCCTGGCCTCGCCTTCCATACCGACGAGGTGAGCTTCGGGGTTGGATATCGCATTACGGTGGCTCAACTGATCCGAAAGCAAGCGAATGCAGATGGTACGGGCGCAGCTAATCTGGACCTCGATCTCCTCGGTGCTGATTTCGCCGGGTTCCGAATGGGCCTTCAATGGCGGCCGATTCCCCAACTTGAGCTTGGTATTGTGTATCGCCACCGCGTAGACGTAGACGCGACTGGTGACGAGGGATCACTCCTCACCCGTGGGGTCAGAGACCTTACGATGGACCTTCACCTGCCAGCGCGGCTGGGGTTTGGCGCGAAAGGGAATATCCCATTACCGGAGGATGCTCAGCTATCGCTCGCACTAGATGTTGAGTATGGGTTTCACAGTCAGAACGACCTGTCCCGAGTACAGGGGACCGACAACGATGAGGAAGTTTGTGTCGGCACCAACTGCGTTCCAAATATCAACTACAACCAACCCACTGGGCTACCCAGCTACTTTATGTGGAAGGACGCATGGACAGTGCGCGTAGGCGCCGAGGTTGACTTCCTAAAAATGCTCCGTATCCGCGCTGGATATATTTGGGATGAGCGCGTAACGAATCCGCAGTTCGCCTCTGCATTCGGAACTCCCGCGGCAGACACGCACTCAGGTACGTTCGGTATTGGTTATTACTCCGACAGCTGGGAATTGAATTTGGCCTACGCATACCGCGCAGGGTCCGCCGATGTGCCAGATGAGATCGACTCGCGATGCCTCACCTGCGGTCAACCCGGTACATACACCCTCTCGATGCACGCTATCGGACTCGACTTCAGCTACTACTTTTCAAACTAAACGGTTTCTGCGCTGCGCTGGACATCGTGGTGTCCAGTGCAACCACTCCGTCTCACGCTAACGAATACCACCGCACTATCTCGAAAATTTATAGTGAGCCCGACGGCGCTAAATACCCCAATCGCTGCAGCGGAACGTGAGCTTGTACCACCCTATTCAGGGCGCTTCGATGCGGACTACCTTTGGTAATAGAGGGTGCGTAATGGTACCCGCGAGAAGGTCAACTTCCATGCCTTCACGTGAGAACAACGCGCCCGGCCACGCCTGAGCAGCCTGCTGGCCAAGAATATCCAATTCATCGTCCGTGCGATCGTAATGGTGCTGAAAAAGCAGCAGACTTCGCACCTTCGCTGCTTGCGCAACCAAAACACCTTCCTGCCACGTAGAATGACCCCAACCTTCTAAAGATTCTGCGCTCCCAACGCCGCGGTACTCGTCTTCTGTGTACGCCGCATCGTAAACCAGACAATCCGCGGCTCGACACAGCTCAATGAGTGGATTGTAGGGCAAACAAGTGTGCTCATGGTCCGATGCATGAACATAGGAGTGGCCAGCATAGTCGATCCGGTACGCGGTTGCTCCACCTGGATGATTCAAAGGCGACGTCCGAATTCGAACATCGCCAATCGCCCATTCCTCTCCAAGTCGAAAAGTACGGAAGTCTAGTGTGCCCTGCATGTCGGTCAGGTTCACCGGAAACATTGGGCCCGACATTTGCTGGTTCAGAACATCGAAGACGGGGCGTTTGGGTTCAGCTTCTGACCAAACCGTAATATCCGTCGACGGTACGAACGCTGGAGAGAAAAAGGGGAATCCCTGTATGTGGTCCCAATGAACGTGCGTCATCAGTACATTGACCGAAAGAGGTGCCTCACATTGCAACAGCGCTTTACCAAGGTTGCGAATACCACTACCAGCATCGATAATTATGATCGTATCACCGCAGCGAACTTCGACGCATGTCGTGTTGCCACCGTACCTGACGGTATCAGGCCCTGGTACCGGTATACTTCCGCGTACGCCCCAGAATTTAATTGTGAATCGATCCGTCATGTCGGTGTGTGAGAGCCCAGTCGCCGGTGTTCCACTATGCCCATAGTCATAGCATGAGATGATCAAATCGCATTACACGCGCGCGTATCGTAGCGGGAAAAAGTACAAACAGCGACCAATCAGATACTCTACGACAAATCATCGGAAATCATGACGGCGTATAGTGAAGCAATGGCGTACGGATGCGCGTTGAGTCCATTGTCAGTCTTCTTCTGAAGATGGCCTTCCCGCCAGCGCCAAACATGATGTCGATGGCTACACTTTGGACTAATCGGTGACTGAGGACGTTCAAATCGCGTACCAGAATCAACCCAGAATACGAATGACCCTGACGAAAACGGTCGGAGACACTGTCCTGTACATCGAGAATAGGAGCCGGGTACGGGTTAGGTTAGCTACGGAAAAACCAGAACGTGGTGCTGAAGCCGCAGCTCCTTGGTGTAGCCCTGGTATGCCTTCACTTGATTGTCCATTTCTAGGTTCATTTGGAGGCAGCGAAGTACGCGCTGTTTGTTATCAATTTTTATTTTCCGACGGTCGACCACGCGAATGATGTGGAACCCCAAAGAGGTACGGACGACTTCGGAAATTTCACCTACTTTGAGCTTGAAGGCTTCTTTCTCAAACTCCGGAGTCATTTCACAATGACGGAAGTAGCCAAGATCACCCCCTTGAGCTCCATTTTTGTCATCGGTAAAACCCGAGGCCAGCTCAGCAAAAGACTTAGTTTCCGCTAGCACCAAACGGCGTATCTCCTGCGCTCGTTTAGATAATGCTTGGAGTTGCCTTCCCGATACCAAGGGAGGGACACGGATAAAGATGTGCTGTGCACGAATCTGGTCCTCGTACTCACCACCGTAGTAGTTGCGTTTGAACGCTCGATCCAGTTCTTCTTTCGATGGCCGTACGCGCGACGCCAGACGATAGCCAACGGTCCGCGCTTTCAGCATTTCTTTTTCCACATGGCGATGATAGCCCGCCATATCACGGAAGCCATTTCGCTTGACGAAATCGAGAAGCTGCTCTTCCGTCCAAGAGTTATCCGCCTTCAGACGATTGAGGTAATTAGCGATATCGGCAGGACTTACTTCGAGGTCGAGTTTTTTAGCCTCACGCAAAATGAGTTCCGTATCTATTAGCTGGTCAAGCACCTGCATTCTGCGCTCGTGCAACCATTTTTTGCGCTCGGCTGGGTCCAAAATTTCGTAAGCAGCACCCATCAGAGGTTCAAATTGTCGATGGAGCTCATACTGGGTAATCACTTGATCATCCACCGTAGCCCGCACCCGGTCATACAATCGATAGCCGGTCGGTAACCCCGTATCTTTCGTGTCCTTTGTCTTGGCGGCAGGTGGCAACAGGAGACACACGAAAACCAATACGCTAACCCGTGTTCCGAGTGAAGTAAGGCAAGAGGCCGTGTGGTCGGCTATCATGGATTACTTCTCCTCCGAATCGTCCTGATGGAGCGCCTCGATCTCTTCGAGGGTAGGTTTATCCCCCTGATTACGCGTATCCGCATTGCGTGTCAGTTTGCTTGGCCTTCGCCGGGGATTCAAGTGTGCCCTCGGGTCGAGCAGTTTGCGCGCAGGAGAGGCGGTACCTTGGGCTGAGCTTGATGTATGCGTTGGAGCATCAACCGCTGGTTTCGACTTGGCTGGAGACGATGCCGTCGGTTTCGGAAGTATCCCAGTAGTGTCGAGATCGGATGAACGAATCTTCTCCACTTGAAGTGAATTGAGAACCTCACTATCCACCACCACCTCAGCCTCTGCCCGTAACTTCTTGATGAAGGCATCTCGCGCCGCATCCTGCTTCTTTTTCAAGAGAAACCGTGTCACTTCTCGCTTCACATCGTCGAGCTTCCGCTCGGTACGACGCTGGCGATTCGTCACCTGAAGCACCCACCATTTCCCCTCTGCGAACACGGGTTCAGATACACCATTCAGAGGAAGATCGAATGAAGCAGCGACCACCGAATCAGGGATTTTCTGCCCAGACTTATCTCCCATGACGTATCCATCTTTCGCGAAGAGGCCGAGGTCTCCAGACCGCCAAGCAGAATCTTTGTCGGTACTCCGTGAGCGCGCGAAATCACGAAAGATCACACGCGTCCGCTGTGGGTCAGCCTGAATTGCGGCCATAAGTTCCGTGTGCACGGCTTTCGCAGATGCCTCAGTATCACTCACCACCGCAGTCGCGCGCACTCGGGCCGGAGTGATGAACGCGTTTTGGTTGTTTTGGTAGTAGGTTTGTACCTCGTCATCACTAATTTCCGACACAACTACAAGACGCTGCATATCATCCGCGAGGTACTTCTGAACCATTGCGCGCTTCACAGCCATTACGACATCAGGATCAGTGCTCCATCCGGCCTGAGCAGCTTCTGCAGCTAATATTTCGAATCGGATCAAGTTGTTGAGTAGCTCTACCTTCTGATCAAACGTGCGGTATCGCGCTCGTACGAATGCCGGTTGCTGCGAAAGATACCTTTCGACGTAGCCTAAAGTGATATCCACTTCGCCCACTTTCGCCACCACAACTGCCCGCTCCTCAGCAGTCAGGCTGCTTTTGTAATCAGATTCACGAGCTGTCTTCGCAGCGTCATTGGTCGCTGTCGCGAGTCGCGCCCTAGCTGCGCGCGACCGGTCGGTTGCAGATGGCTTTTCGGGCTTGCAGGCAACGCAGGCAAGTAAAATGGAAAGCATAAAATGTGGCATAGAAAGATAAGAACGCATGTTTGGGCACTCGATTGTTCTTCAGTGCGGGTGCAATCCGCATGGTGCCGACGGTGTACCGCTACCAAGCGTATTCCGCAAGGGTAGAGGGGCGTCAGCACGGTGCAGAGTCGCCGCCCCCCATTGTTCACCGGCGCCGGCGCTCACTTTCGAGCAGAGTGCACGGCTTCAATCCGCTTATCGGGTCAGATGTCTACCCGTATCTTGGACAGCAATGAGAGACGACAGCAGCGTACATTGAAACCCAAACGAACGACTCAGCTACAGCAGGGCCTGTGGTGCTACTTTCAGTATGATAGAGCAGCATCAGCTTCCTGCCGGTATGATGGCTGAGTAATGCGTCAAATTTGTCTGCAAGCGACTCGGATAGTTGTGGGCTTCATTCCAGATACATATCTTGTCGGTATGCTCCGTGCCGCCATAGTAGTCGTACTGGCATCAGCCGTGACCCTGCTTATTGCTTGTGGGTCCACGCCAGAGCCGACGCAACAGTCGGTGCGGCTGCGACTAACTCCCGGCCAGGCATGTCGAGCAAATGCGCCAGCCCCCGGTACGTTTGAACCAGCGACTACTCCACGTTTCGTACACGACGCATTCCCACTACCGGATCCTGACGAAACATACGCGGTGGAAGACCTCTCCGGTGCAGCGATGGCAGACCTAAACGATGATGACTGGCTCGATTTGATCTTTGCAAATGGCGCGGGGAACATTCACATATTCTGGAACCGGAACGGTGGCTCATTCGAAGAGCAAGTTATAACACTCGATGAGCCTACCCGAGTCATCGTAGCCGCAGACATAAACCATGACCGGATCCGGGACCTGGTGGTTGTCACGCGTGGGGAGACCCTGTGGATGGCGGGCCTAGGCGGCGGACGCCTCGCGGACCCGACCCCACTTCTTATGAACAATGCGCCCGATGTGAGTACCTTTTCCAT
>PKDL01000118.1 GCA_002863065.1 Pseudomonadota bacterium | reverse complement strand
TTTTCCGAGCGTGCTCCGTCAAATCGATATGAATCACCGTGAATTTAATGGTCTTTTTTAGATCCTCGATCGAGCTAGGTTTTCCCTTACGTGGGCGCACCGGTGAGAATGGAAGGCCCTTTTGGAATGCTGCTCGGGTAAAATCCAGCGAGGCATCATCGAGGTAGTTGATCACTCGTTTGAAATCTGAGTCGCCTGACTTTACCAACTTTACGCGCTTACCCAAGATGATGATGTCGTTGCTTTGACCATCCTCCCAAGCGTTCTCACTGACCTTCAGCGCATCATCGACATACGGCGGCATTACTTATCTCCGCGTTCCTTTAGCTGCAGCCGATGCAGCTTTCTTGCCTTTCTTGAATACGGCCCCCACCAACTTCATAACCGCTGCCTTCACCAGCTTGAAAAAGAACCAGAAGAGTACCAATAGTAGGATCACAAGCAGGACAATAACGCCCCAATACGCGATTGGACCTACTTCAGCACGAAGCCACCCGTTCTTCTCTTTGAGCCAGTATTCTGCCCCTTCTCCGATAAACGGTGCCGTGAGTTCCACTACCTGACTTGACAGGGTTTTACCGCCATCCAGACCCTCAGAGTGCTTCAAGACCGCCTTGAGTTGCACCTTATATGGTGTCTCGGAAGTCAGCCCCGCATTCACACGTAGCACGTAGCCTTCTGTGAGTTCTTTACCAAGAGTAACCGCCACCTCCGAGGCATCACGTGGACGGACCACTTCACGATAAGTACCTCCAGACTTTTGAGCGAGAAGCTCAAGTCGTTCTCGCTCCCATTCGTGACTCAATACGGAGCCATCGGCACGTCGCATCGCATATGTGACCACGTGAATTTGAACGTCGGCCGCACGAGCGAGTGCCAGCCATGTGCTCGCCCGCTCAGCAAACCGCTCCTGCACTTTGGTTGCTCGCGCATCCATCTTGCGTTGTACGCACTGGGTAATCTTTTCCTTACGAGCTCTGCCGCGAAGATCTTTGCCTTGCGTGCTACATTCTGGGTCCCGAGTCGAATAGAACTCTCGACACGTCGAATCATCGTCCAAGTATCCATCGCGACCATCACCGACGATAATCAGTGCTCGTCGGTGCCCTGCCTTCGAATAGCGCACCAGCATACGCAGAGCTTCTTCGAACGCGCCATAATCCATCGTACGGTCTTCGAGAATATCAAGGTCCATATGACGGAGGGCCGTGGTCGTGTATCCAATCTCAGTACAGGGTTTCAGTCCCAGAGTTTCGCGATCAATACCGAAAAGTCGGGAGTGCTTGCCTCGTGGGCTTCGGCGATCGATCGCACGTTTAATGTCGCTCCCAAGACCAGCATGCAATCCACATGGAGGGGGCGTGGGGGGCGCAGCGTCCTCTGCGCGTTCTTTCGCTGTCTCCAACCGATATCGTTGATAGTCCGTCTCGCATTGTTTCAAAGACTCGTCGAATCGCGAGAGCTCCCCTTGGATCCCTTCAAAAGCTCGATAGGTATATAACATGGGTCCGTACCAGATGACGTTGATACGCGCTGCGTTGAGGCGTGTGATCACGGCGGCAAGAGCGCTTTTGTGGGCCGACTGCAGCTGAGGGATGTCCTTGTATCCGGCATGCCCTGCAGCCACGATCACTGCATCGAGTCCAGACTCCGCTTTATCCATCGGTAATAGCGCTGCAGCAGGTCCATTCGTCGACTCGTTTTCAAGAACATCAAAGTCCAAAAATGGCTGCACAGTTCTCTCGTCGTCGGTCGCCATCAATAACTGTATGCGCTGCAGCCGCTCTGCGTCATCGAGACTTTCCAAGGTAAGCAGCTCGGTGTCTGGCTCAAGAATAGAGAAGTGAACGTCTAACCGAGGCGCTTGCGATGCATCGATACGGGTGATTCTTAGCTGTCCATTCTGGTCGACGAACGAGCGCATCCAACGCTGTAACCCAGGTGCACGAAGGCCACCAAAATCAACGACTCCATCCGCCTCTTCGGTCGCTATCGTAATGTTCTTATTCTTGGCTCTACGCTGTGCATTAGCGGGCAGCGATACGATCAATCCTGTCATCAGGAGAATGAGCGTCCGAATGTGACCTACCGATGTGTACGAAGATCCCATCAGGCTCCAAAAAGGAACGGCCGAAGGTCATATTCGATTGGAGTGCTTGTATAAATCCGTTCACCCTGCTGCACCGTCGCTACAAAGATGTGTTGACCAGGGATGTACTCTTTGTGCACGTTCGGAAGCCGGATTGATAGGGTCGTGATTGGGCCATTACAGACGAGACTGCGCGGTTCAAAATGCAACCAATCGGCGCTATCCGGTGCGAGATACTGAAGCCGGCACTCCACTTTTCCTCTGATGGGTTCGCTTACTCGTAGCCTCTTTTCACATAGTGGGTAGGCTGGTTTACGACACCAGCGTAGCGGCTGGGTATTGTCGTCCACCCAATTCCACATTGCGGTGGCACCGGCAGCAGCACTGATGCTGACAAGAAATTCTCGGCGTGGAAGCTCCATGGTGTGCAGTGTAGCTGGCCTGTCGGTCAGACAAAAGCGTGTCAGCGCGGATCAAACAGTTCCTTTATCCGCAGCTGGAGTCCTCGCTTGCTTACTTCCAAGCGATGGGCTGCCACGCCAACATCTTGAGAGGCATCCTGCAGGGCTATTTCTATTTCGGCTTTTTCGAGATCCTTCGCTTTTTTAATGCGCGTACTTTTTTCGATGAGCGCGTAAAGCGTGGTCCTGGACATCCCAAATTCTAAAGCTACGGGCCCGGGCCGGTAGTCATGGCGGCGGAGCGCATTGAGGAGAACATCTTCAGTCAGTTCGGATGGTTTGAGCCTCTCTGCGGAGACGGTAGCAGATGTCTGTTCGTTTGGTGTGACGGTATGGTGATGGGGCCGGTTCAGCATTTCCTCGATGGCGTGGTCTATCACCATGCCACCTTCACCCCGCGACGAAATCACTAATTGCCGTACGATGTTCCTCAATTGCCGAACATTACCTGGCCAATCGAACGCACACAGGCGACTCATCAACGTGGCTGGTATGAAGGCTCCGGGACCAGCGGGATCTATTCGATGCTGCTCCCCAACGGCCTCCAATTCTATCTTCAGAAAATGTGCAAAGAGACGACCAATATCGTCTTTCCGCTCCCGAAGTGGTGGAAGCCTCAATTCGTATCCGGCCAATCGATGCAAGAGCGGCAGCTTAAATTTCCCTTGCTCAGTTGCAGTTTCCAAATCCGAATCAGTCGCAGCGACAAGTCTCACGTCTACTTTACGTGCCCGAGTTGCTCCCACCGCCTGTACTTCCCCTGTTTCCAACACGCGCAGCAGCATTGCCTGCAGTTCAGCGGGTGTCTCACCAATTTCATCCAAGAAGAGCGTCCCACCGTTCGCACGTGCGAAAAGACCGGCATGATCTCGTGACGCACCAGTAAACGCTCCTCGAACGTGTCCAAACAGTTCAGATGCCGCTGTACTTGGCGTGATAGCAGCCATATTCACCGCAACAAACGGGCCCTGCCGACGCCCGGATGCGTCATGAATTGCATGCGCTAGCAGCTCTTTACCCGTACCACTCTCTCCTCGAATAAGAACCGGCACATCCACATCGGCCACGCGCGTCACATCACCACGAAGCTTTTCAATTCTCTGATTATCACCCACCATGCCAAAACGGGGGTGCCTGACCAATGCTGGACTGGGTAGATGAAGCAGCAGGGTAAAGAAACTACCCAGCTGAACCGTGACGCCGCGAGTGAGTCGTTCGGAAGGAACGATGACCTCCCCTGTGACTACCACGCCATCAACCAACACCTGAGTGGTTGTGGCACGAACACCGAGGCGGATGCCTCCATCCGCCAGACTCTCAAGTTGCACAGGACGACGCGATATCCGTGGGTCAGCGAGTACTTGACCCGAGGAAGCGCCGGGAGCAGCAAATGTAGGTTCTAGCCGAGATAGGCGCACGACCTGCCCGACACTGAGACCGGTCAGGTGGGCAACATCACCTATCCGTGCGATGTCTGGGTGGCATACGATCGAGAGCGCAGGCACCGTTTTCGACAGAACCCGATCGACGGATTCAAGCGCATCCTGAGTTTCTGCAAACCGCCACTTATCACTGGCATTCAGTGGGGTGGTTGCTACTACCGGTGGGTCCTGATCGTCCTTTTTTGACATCACGCATAGTGTAGCACCCGTCTGAGAGCGATGCGAAAGCACCGACGGTCGCGCTCAGCCTCGTTGGTCGGTACAATAATGAGGTGAAGGCCCTGAAAGCTCCAGCACGACTCTATGGTTCCATTCTCTTTCCGGTAGCGGAGCCAGACCGAATGCAGATCGTGGCGGATTTACGCGCGTCTGGCATCACAGTATTGCAGCGGCCGAGCTCCTCTCGCTTCCCCTGGAGCATGTCACTAGATCATCCCGCCTGGGGTACTGCCGAGATCGTGTTCCCCAAGGACTTTCCACTTCCAGCCCATAGCCTCCTAGAGCAATCGATTGGACTTACGCCGAGCGAACTTCAGCATGTACTGACTCGTCGTTCATTGGTCGTTCTAACGATGCCGGCAGAGAATGAAACCACGCTTGGCGCCACTAAGCGATGGTTACGCTGGGGGCGTGCAGCTGCGGGTACTACTGGACTCTGCGTGATCGATCATCGCTCCGAACACATTTGGTCCATACCAGCACTCGAAGCCGAACTAGCACACGACGCGCCTCTCGATGTATCCGCGCTGTATTCAGTGCGGGCAGTCTATGACAACGAAGGGATGCTTCGATGGATGCATACCCATGGATTAGAAGAGCTGGGCGGTTTTGACCTCGATATTTTTGAGCCCAATACGGAGATGCTCGGCACGATCGGACACGATGTACTCCGATCATTCGCATTCCAGGTACTGGATGGTCGTTGTACCCCCAATTCTAGACGAATCGACCTCATTACGGGAGCACCAGCTCAGCTCGTCCCATGGCAAACGTTTATCCGGCAAGCCCCCGAAGAACTCATATCACTTTGGAGTCGCGTCGAACACGGCGGTAGGCGCGCAGTGCTTGTTGAACGGCAGGGTGTCTCCCATCGATACAGCCGCCGCCGGTTTCGGCCATATCATGGGACGATCGAGACTCTCAGCAATGCGCTCGTGGAATTTCCCCCAACCGCCACCGACGTCATGGCGGAAAGAGCGCGAGCTACCTGGCCTTGGCTGCAACACACGCTCGAACGGTACGCATCCGCTCCAGAACACATTTCCAAAGAAATCGACGCCCAATGTTTTGTGAAAATAGGTATGCGCACCGATGCACGATTTGGTTTCAATACCGAACATATATGGTTTCGGGCGAGCCGCCTCTCGTCGGATGGGGTTGAAGCGATACTCGAGAGCAAACCGCGAGGACTAAAACGGTTAGAGCGGGGACATACCTATCAATTTGAGCGCACAGAAATTACTGGATGGCTAGTCCGCACCCGTTTAGGGGCAATCCTTCCTCACGATGACCGCGTAGCACGCATGCTGGCGGAATATGGCGCCACTACATTGTAATCTGCATATGGATACTGTCTATCGACCGATGCTACAGACTCCCTACCCCAGAGATGCCTTTTGATACGTGCGTCCCTTGCGGTCTAAATGAAAGGCAGGTAGGCCACCATGTCGGTTTGTGTTGGGATACGAATGCGACAAGAGTGTGAGTCCGACCAGAACTACGAACCAATACCACGGCGTGAGACCATGAAGAGAGGCCCTCACATGAAAATAATCAATTGCTGGCTCATCTTGCAGGTTGCGACGGTATGCGCTGGCTGCAGCACTGCACGCACGACCCCCGCGACGACACCGTTGGGGGACCTTGGCTTGAAAGGAAACCAAACAATGACGAACGCACCATGGAAGACTGCTGACAGCCTGACCAGCTTCTGCGACACCGCCTATTCCGACAGTGTGGCGATACGAACGCAGCTCAAATCACCCAGCTGCCAATCCACGTTTGAAGGAACGCTCGCTCCCTACAACCGAATGCTTATGGTGACGGATACGGCCATGGGCTGGGCAGCACTCATGTTTCAGGTTCATCCGGATGAAGCAGTACGTGCGGCGGCCGGAGAATGCAAACAAAGGCTGGCGGCTTTCGGCAATGAAGTAGCTCTCGACAAAGCCATCTACGAGCAGATTGATTCTGTAGATCTTTCGAAAGCTGATGCGCAAACAAAGCGATACGTTGAGCGAATACTGCGGGAATTTCGTCGGTCTGGGGTCGATAAAGACGAAGCGACGCGCGAACGATTGAAATCAATCCATTCGAAAATGGTAGATCTCGGACAGACCTACCAAAAAAACGTCCTGGCTGACGTACGTAGCATAGCGATCACAGACCGTTCGATACTACAAGGCTTACCGAAAGACTGGATCGACGCACACACGCCAGAAGACCCCAATGCGCCTTTTGTCGTCACGACAGATTACCCCGATTTCATACCATTCCAAAGCTACTGTGCGGACGAGCCTGCACGAAAAGCGCTCTATGCAGAATTCATGCAACGCGGGTTCCCGGCAAATGAAAGTGTATTGAAAACGTTACTAGAGCTCCGACACGAGTACGCAAATATACTGGGTCATGACACATGGGCTTCGTATAACGCAGAAGACAAGATGGCGAAGACGAGTGCTCGCATCGATGCGTTCATTCGAGAGCTTGAAACCATCGTCCGCCCTGTAGCAAAGAAGGACTTAGACCTGCTGCTTGCACGGAAACGGAAGGATGTACCCGAAGCGAATGAAATAGCCGTATGGGACCGCTTCTACTATGCCGGTAAGGTACGCGAAGAACAGTACCAATTTGATTCACGTACGCTGCGCCCCTACTTCCCATATGTGCGAGTGAAAGACGGGATTATGGCGCTCTATGCGGAACTCTTCGGTATCGGCTTTGAGCCGCTGCCCGACGCTCCAGTATGGCATGACAGTGTCGAGGCATATGCGCTGACCATTGGCGGGAAACGTGCAGCGACCTTCTTCCTCGACATGCATGCACGCCCGGGTAAGTACAAACACGCAGCTATGTTTGGAATTCAAACCGGACTACAGGGCGGAAGACTGCCGATGGCGTCTCTGGTGTGTAATTTTCCTAATCCAGAGGATAGCGGCGGCCAAATGGAACACAGCCAGGTAGAAACGTTCTTCCATGAGTTCGGACACCTACTCCACCACCTCCTTGCCCGAGATGCGAAGTACACGAACCTAGGTGGAATCAACGTAGAGTGGGACTTCGTGGAGGCTCCGAGTCAAATCCTGGAAGAATGGGCGCTCACCGCGGACGTACTACAGCGATTCGCTCGCCACATTGAAACCGATGAGGCCGTACCCTCTGCTCTGATCGACCGGATGCGCGCGTCGAATGAGTTTGGCAAGGGAGCCAATATCATGCGCCAACTGTTCTACACTGCATACAGCTATTACCTGCATGCACAGGACCCCAAAAGTCTCGACCTGGAAGAGTATACGAGCCGCATCTACCGAGATTACAGCCCGTATTCGCGGATCGAAGGCGGTAAGGTGTTTGCCAATTTTGGACACCTGATCGGCTATAGCTCGATGTATTACACCTATCAATGGTCACTAGTCATCGCGAAGGATCTCTTCACCCGGTTTGAACACGCGGGAATGCTCGACTCGTCGACTGCGCTCGACTATCGAAAAAAAATCCTCGAACCCGGCGGTATGCGAGATGCCAACGACCTCGTACGGGACTTCCTGGGAAGAGACTATAACCTCGACGCCTATAAAAAATGGCTCCAGAACTAGACGCTGCAGCCAGAGGGTTACACGCCTAAACCCAACCTGATATGCTGGCTAGCTCTAGCGCGCGCAGCGAAACCCATAACCCGAACTCCGGCGGAGTGGCCGCTCTTCAAGACGGGTTGTCAGATCCGGCGAATTGGAACCAAAAAAACCACCTCGGAGCACGCTGCCATCGCACCACTCCCAAACGCTACCAAGTAAATCGTGGTGACCAAAAGGACCTCGGCCCATGGGTCGGCGGAGCGGTTCCACCGCATCGGGATATCCTCGCCTCGCAGCCGCATAATCACACCGCCCTACATCACAAGGTGCGTCTCCCCATGGATGATTCCACTCCTGATCTCCGCGCGCCGCGCGTAACCATTCGAACTCCGTCGGTAGCCGCTTTCCTGCCCAATCAGCATACGCGCATGCTTCCTCGTAGGTGACTCCAACGACCGGCTGATTGTGACCGTCAAATCCCGACTGATGCATCCACGGAGGAGTCTCATGCCCCGTTGACGATAGAAATATCGCGAATTCGTGATTAGTTACCGGCCGAAGGTCGATGGAACATGCCCCGACGCGAATACGCTGCCCTCCAGTGCAGACAACGCCGGCAGGAATACGCCCCATAGGTGCCGTATGGTCACGCACTGAACGAAAATTGATGAGAACTCGTCGCCAAATATTCACCACCCCAGGCTACGCACTTGTACCGGATACGCCAGAATGTTGACCAATGTGGGCTGCGATTGGGACAACGAAAACCATAGGTCTGCAATCAATCGTTGGCAGTGCGGTATGGAATCGGTCAGGATACCGGGTATGGACGTTCACAGAATCGTCGTGATCGGATGTTGGCTTGTACTTGCACTAGGCAGTGGGACACTAGGCTGTACGGATTCCCCACCCTCGGCTACGGACCCTATCGAGGTGGACGTCGATGCCCCCATGAACCTTGATACGGACAAAGTCACTCCAATTTCAGACGCGACAGGCCCCGAAATCGCAGTGCCTCAACCAGTAGATGCGATCGAATCACGCCCCCCTCAGTTACCTGCCAACTTTCCCGTGGGTCTGCCGAAATCGGACTTATTGGGGGCACCCCTCGGATTTCAAGTCGCCCGCACCATCATTCATCTCCACACGGTTTACTCTCATGATGCATGTGACGGACAACCCTTTTTGCAAAATGGTGAGCCGAATGAGCCCTGCCTGGACAGCTTCCGACAGGCAATTTGTACTGACCATATTGATGCAGCGATGCTTACTGAACACTATGATCGGATGGCAACGATCGATGACTTCCGTAAACTTTTTCTCCATCGGCCAGGAGATCAGTTCGTCATAGAAGAAGGTATTGAGCACGCGAATGCGGTGCAATGTGCGGATGGCACTCGTAGCCTGATCATGCCGGGTATGGAGGGTGATGATGACTTATTCTCACCCATTGGTCTGACCGATCACCCAATTGATGGTCCACCTGAAGTGGTGGAGGCAGCCTATAAGGACGGCAGCGCCGAAGGACTTGCCCGACTACGAGGAAAACATGGACTTATCACTGCTTTACACATCGAGAGCGCACCACCTGGTCACATTATGGGTCTAGACCTCGATGCCGTTGAAATAGGAAATCTCCATGTACTGATGCACCCAGAATACCGGGAATCGATTGGGTTAGAGCCTGATAGCCCCGTCATCACGATCTCAGAATGGCTGGCACCGATAGCGCCCCTTCCTCCTGCCGACCTCGTCTTCTTGGAGTTCCATGAACGTCTGAGCGTATACAATAATTGGTGGGACCAATTATTATCTGACCGGATGGTAACTGGTTTCGCTGGTAATGATGCACACCAAAATGCGCTTCCTCTACCCATGCAGGATGGCGAACGTGCTGATTCATATCGCCGCATGATGAAATGGTATGGGAACCATGCATTAGTCACCGAGAAATCACCAACTCAAATCAAGGATGCAATTGCCAATGGGCGCCTTTACATGGTGTTCGAGGTGTTGGGCAGCCCGGTAGGATTTGATTTCCGTGCCGAAAGCGGCGGTACAACGTACGTGATGGGAGATACGGTCGACGGACCTGCTCGACTTCGATGCTCGGCGCCCGCAGCGCTCATTGGTGATGTTTCAGTACAAACAAAGCCAACCATTCGACTCTACCGCATCGATGAAATCGGCACAGAACTGGTCACCGAGACCACCGGAGATTTAGACATTGAAGTAGCCAAGCCGGGGCGGTATCGCATCGAACTCTTTGTGACGCCCACCTATCTCGAAACCTACCTCAGCGGCTTTGATCATCTACTGCGAGACTATCCTTGGATTTACAGCAACCCCATCATGATTGCTGGACCGTAACCGCCGGGCACCTTCGTGGGGCGGCAGCTCAGTGGCTCCCGGCGAAGTTTTGGGTCCAGTACGGGTCACTTCCCGGTTTCGCCCCCACGTAGTACCCGATGCCCATGACTTTGTAACTTGGGTCCATCAGATTACGACAGTGACCTGGGCTACTAACCCAGCCTGCGACCACGCTCTTGGCAGATGTATAGCCAATGGCGATGTTCTCACCCCACGGGGAAGCACCGTTGAAGCCAGCTTCTTCCATCCGATCTCCAAAATCCCGGCCATCCAGGCTGTCGTGAGAAAAGTAGTCTTGCTCGCTCATGTCCTGGCTATGTAGTCGAGCTGCGATGCGAATCACATTGTTCATTTCAAGCGGGGCTACGGACGGATACCAATCACTGGCGCAATACGTCCCCTTCGCCCTAACCGCATTCACTTCACCTACCACTGCATCCTCTAGAATCACCCACTCGGCAGGCCACGTATCGTCCGGTATCCCCTGCTCATTCACATGAATCACCACCGTGTCTTCCGATGTACCACCTTCATCATCAGTCACCGTTAGAACCACGGTGTAGACCCCAGCAGCAGAATAGTTATGCGTAGGCTGTGCTCCTGCTCCGCTGTTTCCATCACCAAAATCCCATTGATACCGGACGATTTCGCCATCAGAGTCTTCCGAACCAGTACCGTCGAACACCACCGTATTGGACCATACCGACTGGTCCGACCCAGCGTTCGCTTGCGGAGCGCGGTTGGGTCCGTCCTTGAATAATGTGGCGACATCTTGCTCGGTTACAACCCGATCATAAAAAGCAATGTCATCCAATCGCCCCGTCAGCAGCATGCTCGCATTGCTGGCGTCCGGTTGCCCCAATCGTCCGATCTGCATGGCACCCTCAGCCCATTCAATCCACGAGTCGGGCTGGTATGTACCGACCACTGACTTGTCCACAGTTAGCGCAAGACCGGTATTCCGACTGGCGGTAAACACGATGTGGTGCCAGGTACCGTCATTTAGGGTGATGGTTTCAGGCACATCGAACTTGGCATTGAAACCGCCATCCACCTTGGCCACGATCCGGTTACGCCCTGGGTTGTACCTAAGGAAAAAGGCAGTCTCGGTGAGGCTTCCCTCGAACACGAGTGCCCCAGCTACGTTGTCCTCGGTCATAAACCATAATGAGATAGAGAACTCCTCTTCAGACCGAAGCAAAGACTGCGGCATCGCGATGGAGTCATTTACCCCATCGAAGTAATAGGCACCACGGCGATTCCCGAATCGGTCATCTACCAGCCCACTGCCATCCGGCACACCGTGGAGCTCATCGGGACCAATGTCGTTCGCGTTCCCATCACACGGCAGATATGCAATCAAGCCAGACACCTGCAGTGCGGCGTAATCCGTACGTACGGTCTCTGCTAGCGGAGCCGGTGGAGCCTCCTGCTCTAAAGAAGACTCAGTCTCGGCCTCACCACACCCCACAATCATGAGACAGGTGACAGTCGCGAGTGTCATCAAGAGGTAAGTTTTTAGTCGTCGCATGCGCTTCCTCAACAGGTGCAGCTAACTCGAGTCCACAACGCGACTCGAACGCATGGGTAGTCGTAGTCGGTGCCTTACCGAATGGTGAGAAGTGTATACGGAACCACTGGAGGTGAACAGAGTTTCTTGCGGCATGAAGGTAACACCACCAACCACTGCGACGGTTCGAACTTGCTGCCATCTTCGCTACGAACCGGTCCGCACCCAATCTACGTGAAGTGATACTCGCGGACGACCACCAACCAGCTAGTCCGTTATATTAAAGCTACCGACCATCGTATCGAAGCTGCTTCGCCATTTCTCCATGGTATTTTTTGGTCCCCATGCCTTAAAAAAGACCTGCGCTTGAGGCGTCTTGACTATTGCTCCGAGTAGTAGTGTACCTGGTTGCGGTGTGCCTGGCCCCGGTGCCATAGGACGCGCTTTGAAGAGAAACGCTCCCTCGAACTCAACACGAATGACTTGGATCTTATCCACCACTTCGGTCGTCCTGTTGGGCGTAGGCGCATTCTGAAACTGCCCCTGCCAACGTTTAATATTTGCGTCGATATCACCACCGGCAGCAATCACAGTCAGCATGCCTGGACGCGGATCTCCCGCAACCGGTGGTAGCTGAAATTGCGCCAGCCTCATACGACTGCGAGGCGCCTGTTGGATCCACCCCTTAGGCGGTTCGAAGCTTAGGCCTGCCGCAGTGACACGAGCGTTCGCTGGTGCCGCGGCCGGAATCGGTGCTGTTTTCGACTCTGAAGAGCGCACAATAGGATTGGTTGGGGACGCTGGATTGTCCGTCACCACTGGCGCTACAGGGCGTGGCCCGGGGATATCTCGTTGCGACTTAGATGCCGTGACTGTTCCAGGTGCTTCCGCTCCCTTAGGAGCAGGTACCTGACTATCCTTGCAACCCATAAGAGAGAAGCATGCCAATACCATCGCGCACCGTACCATGTGTTTCCCACTCCTTGATTCCTATTGTTCCTACAGCAGGCTGACAGCTTCAGGAGCTGAAAGCAAAACCGTATGTGGATGCCGTTCCCCAAGTACGTCAGGCCCGGCATACTGGGGTGTTCCCACCCCAATACCGCCCGAATCCACTTGGATAGTCCGAACGGATGATCGGAACCACAGTCCCCACCACAGCCTAAGCCTATGGAACCAATAGAGAATATAAAGTTGGATCGGCATTTGCCTACTGACGAGTTGACGTGGCGTCCAGACATGGGGCTCCACAGGAGGTTACTGGTGATGACGACGCTGGAATACGCAGGACTAACAGATGTTGGTCGACTCAGAGAGCATAACGAAGATGCGTTCGGTCTGATGCCCGATGACAATCTTTTCGTAGTTGCCGACGGACTAGGCGGATATGCTGCAGGAGAGGTCGCAAGCAAGTTAGCTGTAGACACGATTGCGGGAGCCATACGGACGCATCATGGGAGCGCCACCCGCATGACCTCGGCAAATAGCGACCGCCAAGTCACACGTGATGAAGAAGTACTCGTAGGCGCGGTCGAATCTGCGAACCAACGCGTACATAGCGCAGCCTCTCGGTACCGAGCCTATCGAGGTATGGCAACTACCGTAGTATCGATGCGGATTGTCGAGGACCGCTGTGTGGTAGCGCACGTCGGTGATTCAAGATGTTATCGTCTGCGAGGCGGTGTACTCACTCGAATGACTGAAGACCATTCATTGCTCAATGAATATAAGCGGCGCGGCAATACCGATGTTACCGAAGAAACATTTCCTCTCCGAAACGTTATCATGCGCGCCATCGGTAAAGATGCATCGGTCAGAGTAGATGTATCGACGGACACTTACCTACCTGGAGATGTCTACATCCTATGTACCGATGGACTCACCGGTGAGCTCAACGATTTGGCTATCGCGACGCTAGCGCAGCAATATACGAACAATCTAAATCAGATGAGCCACGCTCTGGTGAATGCGGCTTGCGATGCGGGAGGGCGTGATAACGTCACGATCGTTGCAGTCAAAATAGCAGCGTAGCTCTCAATCCGAAGCACCGATGGCGCCGCCTAGTTGACGCCAGCCGGCGCATTTTGTTCTCCTCTCGTATCTGAGAGCAGTAGCATGCTGTTTTCAAATCCGGCATTCAGATGGCGGGATGAGGTGCGAGATGGCCGATGCTAAAGGACTAATCGAGTACATTGAGAAGGGACCTAGTCCGTTCCATTGCGTAGTGGAAACCGTGCGTCGCCTCGAAGCGGCCGGTTTTACCGAATGGGAGCCGACAAATGCGCTACCAGAACTGTCTCCTGGGGCAGGAGGCTACCTTCGCCGAGGTGGAACTGTCATCGCATGGCGTGTAGGTACCGATTCACCCGCTGAAGCAGGGTTCCGACTACTCGGAGCACACACGGACTCACCCAACTTACGTCTCAAACCAAATGCCGACCTGACAACTGAAGGCTATGCGCAGTGGGCGATAGAGCCATACGGCGGCGTTTTATTGGCCACTTGGACCGACCGCGACCTTGGCTTATCAGGTCGAGTCATTGTGCGCGATGGTATGAAACGAGTCCCTCGGCTTATCCGGATTGATAAGCCGTTGGCTCGCGTTGCCAACCTAGCGATTCACCTCAATCGCAACGTAAATGACAAAGGACTCATCCTAAACAAGCAGAACCATATGCCGCCGATTGTCGGTCAAGTCGACACGGATGGCAGCCACTCCCTGCGTGAGTTCTTATCCGAGCATCTCGACTGCCTATTCGAGGATATTATCGGATGGGACCTTGGCTTACACGACACCCAGGCTCCCGCACTGGGTGGGCTGAACAACGAATTCGTCTTTAGTCCGCGCCTCGATAACCAGGCGAGCTGCTACATGGCTTTATCAGCACTGCTCGCACTAGATGAAACCACGAGGCACACAAGCGTCGTGACCTTGTATGACCACGAAGAGGTTGGGTCTGGCTCGGACACAGGCGCGGAATCTACTCTGACGCGCAATGTCCTCGATATGCTGGTTGACGCGCATCCCGTACGGGTTTCCGGCGGGATCACGCGCGCGCTCGCCAATTCATTTCTTGTGTCGGCAGATATGGCGCACGGCGTGCATCCAAACTACGTCGATAAGTCTGAGAAAAACCACAAGCCTCATATGAATGCGGGCCCAGTGATCAAAACCAACGTCAACATGCGCTACGCGACTGATGCTGAGACTTCGGCCCGATTCCGAATGGCGTGCGCCGATGAAGGAATCCCGGTGCAGGAGTTTGTAAACCGCTCAGATCTCGCATGCGGCAGCACCATAGGAGCGATATCGGCCGCCGCTCTGGCGGTACGGACCGTTGATGTGGGCAATGCGATGCTGTCCATGCACTCTATACGGGAGCAGTGCGGCGCACATGATGTCGAGATGATGACCCGGGCTATGACCCGCATCTTAAAAGAGGGCTAGGCGTTACGGACCACCCGGTAAAGGCGGTGAACACTCTTCAGGAGCCGGTAGGCCGAGATCCGACAGCGGTAGAGAGATGCATTGGCCTGGGGCTTCACCGTAATCACCACATGCGTCGAGCGTACAAGCTGAACCGTCATCACAGTCATCGTCAGTTATACAACCGACACAGTCGACAATCGGTGTGAACGCACATCCAGTCGCCGGATCACAAATATCATTTGTGCAGGGATCGTAGTCAGAGCACGACACAAGGTCGTAATTACACTGCCCTATCTCCTGTATACACACGTCATTTGTGCATACGTCACCATCGACACAGTCGGCAACGCTTTCACAAGCTGCCTTACCGGCTGATATTGCGCCACACGTACCACTATATGGTTCACAAAAGTCGATTGTCATGGGGTCATTGTCATCACACTGCACCAAGGATGTACTACAGCTGCCATCAATACATGCACCCGTAAGGCAGGCATCAGACGTAGCGCAGTCCTCATCAGAATTACAAGATTCACCGTCACACATAAGAGCTTCGTACTGACAGCCGGGCGTCTCATCGCTACATCCCAGGTCAAACGTACAAGGGCTACCATCAAGACATGCGGGGGGAAGGTTGGTGCATAGTCCGACTTGGCAACGGTCTACTGTACACGGATTACCATCGGTACAATCCGCATCACTCCCACAACCCGAAAAGCACTCTGGTTTTTCGGTAGGTAGGTACGGTTTGAAGGCACATTCGCCCGCTTCGTTCGGTAGCGCATTGGCCTCAACATCGCAGACATCTTTCGTGCAAGGGTCTCCATCAAAGCAACGTATGGTGTTGAGCTGCGTACACTTGGCGCACCCTGCCTGTTCTTCATGAGTACACTGCCCTGCCGGGGTACATACATCCGTAGAACATGGGTCGAAGTCATCGCAATCAAGATCTGTTGCACAGCCCTGACAACCGGGTATCGGAGTGTAGATACATCCGAGGTTCAAGTCACACGAGTCTACCGTGCATGGATTGAGGTCATTGCACGGTTTTTCGAAGAACATGCACTGCATTTTTTCGGGAGTATCGGCGCCCAGATCGCAAAACCCAATGGAGCACCGGTCATATCCATCACGCACGCCTTCCTCGTCCTGCAGCTCAATATCACCCGCATAGGCAGACAGATACCGACAATCTTGATGCGCGGTGCAGTGTGTCCATCCAGGAAATGGGCGATTAACGCATTGTCCAGTCTGCCAATCACAATAGGCCTGCATATCCGGTCCGGGATCAGGGCACTCGACGCCCACCACGGAACAGTTACCTGCCACACAGAAACCCGGTCGACAAAGGTGGCCTGTATCGCAATCAGCATCAGAGTCACATGCGACCGTAGCAACTTCACCGTCGTTGATCAGAGCCGACCCGCAGTTCAGTACCGGTAGATGGAAACATCCCACATCCGGATGGCATGCAGGTAATTGCCCCTCTGCTTCATCACATGAATCATAAAATGGCTCGGTGGCAATGTCGGACAGCGCGCCACCGCACGGTGCGAGGTCCTTCGTGCACGGCTTTTCGTCAAAGCATAATACGCCCGTATAGGTACACTGACCGTTGACACATCGGTCCACGGTGCATGCGTTGCTATCGAAGCATTGGTAGTCACTCTCGCACTCTGGCTTGTATACATTCAGGCAGCCGGTATCTGTGCATGAGTCTTCCGTATTTGCGTCATCGTCATCGCAATGTTCCGACGTGGTGCACCCTAGCTCGCACGCCTGAATCGGCGCGAAGACACAACCCAGCGCAGGATCGCACGAGTCTGCCGTGCAGGGCATCGAGTCATTACAGTTCGCAGCCGAGACCACGCACTCTCCCGCCACACATTGAGCCTCGATGCAAGATGCGCTTTCAGTGGCCATCGCGGTCGACCACATCGTTTTGCAGTCTGCAGTGGTCGTGCACGGTGCTGCCTGACACTCGGTTGTCGTGACTGCTTGACACCCACCCGATTCACACCAGTCTAGAGTGCAAGGATCGCCATCATCACATTCGAGCACCGAAATCGTACACGACCCGGCAACGCAGGCACCGGTGATACACCCGCTGCCGGTAGCACAATCCTCCGCAGTCTCACAGAAGGGGAGTGTGCAGTCCGAGTCCGGTAGAAAGCTACATCCAACAGCTGGTTCACATTGATGATCCAACGTGCAGGGCAAATCGTCGACGCATTGCTTCGCGGTGTAAATACACTCTCCGTCGGCTGAGCATCGGTCTATGGTGCAGGCATCGCCATCGACACAATCGAGGTCGATCTGACAGTCGAGCGGACATCCATCTACTACCGTCTGGACACAAACCGGAGGCGACTGTTCGTGGTCACACGACCAAAAATCGCAGTTGCTAGCCGTGGGGCAGTCATTCTGAGACTGGCATACCTTGGGTTTACAACCAGGTAGGGTGGGATCGTTTGTATTCGTACATATTTGCAGCAATGGATCACAGGCATCGGTCGTACAAAACAGCCCATCACCACATTCCAGTGCAATCGTCTCCGCAGGATCGGCGGGATTGCACACAATGCAGTTCTCAATATCGGAGTAACTGCACAAACCGGCATCACAACTGGGAAAGCGGCATGCAATATTGGATTGAGGACAATCACTATCCTGCTCGCAGGTAACGCATGCATCTGACGGCTCGAAGATGCAATTAGATTCGCTGCATGTGTCCGTCGTACAAGCGTCTCCATCGCTACAATCGCTGTCATCGGCACAATCAATGCAGCCTTCGATGAGGCTGAATTGGCATTGACCCGACTCATTACAACTATCGGCAGTACAGGGGGAAAAATCATCGCAGGTCACTGGCGAAAGCATGCACAATCCATCAAGACACATCGGCGCAGCGCAACCTACGCCTCCTGGATTTGGACAATCTCCCCCAACCATACATGGGTCCTCCGAACATGCCGGGTCGGCGACGAACAGACAACCTTCAGTAACAGGGTCGCACACATCGTCAGTACATGGGTCCCCATCATCACAGAGGACTGGAGACGAAACACACGTACCATCAACACATTGCGCATCAATGCATGGTAGTGGCGAGCTGCAGTCCGTATCGACCACACAAGACATCGGGCAATCCGCTGGAGACGGTGCGCAGCCCGCGCCTTCAATACAAGTACCGTCTACAGCAATGCATGACTCGTTGAAGCGGCACCGTATGGGCGTATTTGCGCAAGTACCGTTCGGCAAGCATTCGTCTAGGGTGCAGGTCAGTCCATCCGAGCATTCGAAGTCGGTCTGACAAGGAACGAATGGACAAGCCTCCGCCGTCGGTATGATGCAGGAGCACTCGAGACCTGCCCCACCCACAGTACAGGACTTCTGAACACAACTATTGCAGCCTTCCACGGGAAGGTTCTCACAACCACCTGCAGCACAGACGTCGGTAGTACACTGATCTCCGTCGTTGCACTGCGCATCGTTCTGACAACCCTGGCAACCTTCTAGGTCGGTAAATAAGCAACCAGCATTCGTATCGCAGGTATCGACCGTACAAGGATTCGAGTCATTGCACTGGAGAGCGACATAAACGCACTGGCTTGTATTGGAATCGCAGAATCCCAGCGTACAACGATTGAACCCACTCAGCTCTCCCTCGGCGCGACAATCAGCATTGGTTCCGCAGGTGGTGCCGCCCGAGGCAGGCTCTACAATGCAATTGCCGGACGCAGGATCGCAGTAGGTCAAAGCACCCGGGCCAGGGTCAGGACACACCGTAGGCATCACGGAGCATGTCCCGTCAATACACATACCTGGGACGCAGAGATGTCCCGTCTCGCAATCGTCGTCGCTTGAACATTCTACTACAAACCCGTTTTGACCAGGAGGGAGCGCCTGACCACCGCAACCTAGTTCGGGTAAGTGAAGACACCCGACGGATGGTTCACACGCGGGTACAGACGGTGCAACAGAGCATGGCTCGCCAAACAATGCCTGGGAGTCGATTGCCACTCCACACGGTGTGCGATCTCGAGTGCACGGCAACGCGTCTTCGCACAATACAGGGCTATAAACGCAGGTACCGTCTGAGCAGGTATCAAATGTACATGCATTAGCGTCATCGCAGTCGGTTGCTACGGTACATGCTCCGGTAAGCTCATGCTGACAACGACCTGCTAGATCGCAGGTATCCGCAGTCGTTGCGTCGTCGTCATCGCAATCATCATCCTCTTCGCATACGCCGGCACATTGGTTGTCGACGCATGCATCGACAGTACACACGTTGTCATCCAGACACGCTGCCGCAGATTCGCACTCGCCGTACGTACACCCTTCCAGAGGTTGAAACGAACATCCAGACTCCTCAAGACACACATCCACCGTACAGCTGTCATAGTCATTACACCGTCGTATTTCATACAGACAGCGCTTCACATCCGTACCAACGCACCCTGAGTAGAAGCAGGCGCCAGTGTTGGGGCAGTCTGCGTCACTCGTGCAGCTCCCCCCAGTGTCTGTGCAGTCGGGCCAGGGTACGGTGATACAATCCCCGGAGTCAGGCGCACATACATCGAATGTACACGGATCCGAATCATCACAAATACGAACAGGGTTTCCGCAGGTACCATCGATATTGCAGAGGTCATCAGTACATGGATTGCCGTCATTGCAGTCATCATCGCTGACACATCCAGTCTGACAGGAACCCGTACGGAATTGGCATCCTGTGTCGGGCTCACAAACATCCAGAGTGCAACTCAGACCGTCATAACATTCGCGTGGGGACACCACACACTGCCCTGCAGTATCGCCCTGCCCTTTCACACAGGCCGCCTCCTCACAGAGGTGACTAACAGAACAATCCAGTGGAGTCTGGCATGGCTCACAACCGTCAAGAGGAGTGAACATACACTGTCCCAAAACGCATTGGTCGTCGGTACATGCGAGGCCATCACTGCATGGCGGATCACATGCCGGAGACGCCAGAATAACAGAGGCAGAAGTCACAGACGTACTGCTCTGATACCCATCACTAGCCGTCACTTCACACACAACGGAAGTACCAACTGTGAGTGAGGCAGTGTCGAGCGTATCGCCCATGCTAATTTGCTTGCCATCGGCAAACCAATGGACGGTTTGCGTCACATCGGGTTCGCATTCAGGATCCGAAACCACCGCATTGCAGGTGAGTTCTTGCCCTACCACTGCCACCGACGGACTTACGCTCACGCTGTCAACCACGGGAGCACTATTTAACAAGATGACCGAGGTCGCCGCACTGACAACACCAACGTTGGCACGGCATTCGACCGTCTGCCCCGGTACCGCGCTAGACAACGCCAGAGTAGCCTGCTGCCCCACAACAACGCCATCGAGCGACCACTCGTATTCAACGTCAATGGAGTCGCCATCAGGATCACTCGCATCTGCAAAGCAACTCAACGTATCGCAGTAAGAGGGGGCTGCGGGAACCACCATCGGACTCGCAAGCACTGGAGGGCTATCACCGATGACAACCGGGCTACTCGTAGCGGATACACCGGTCGCTTCTCCATCGGTCGGCGTCACTTGGCACTGCACGCTGTGCCCTTTTTGCGTATCTTCCGATGGAAGCTCAGGGCCACTCGCTATCTGCCCGCCATCAATGAACCATGCTATCTGTGCAGTCAGCTCATCAGCAGTGTCAGGATCATCTAATCCATACTGACACACCAATGCATCTGTCGTATTCGGATCGGTGGGTCCCACCTGGATCGACGACACAGTTGGCGGCGTATTGGCAATAGACACCGAAGAGGACAGCAATACCAATCCAGTATCAACTCCGTCATATGGCGTTGCCTGACAGACGAAAGCCTGCCCCTTTGAGGTAACACTCGAAGGAAGCACTGCCTGCGTTTGAGCTGTTATCGGCTGTCCGTCAGCGAGCCAAGCGTACACTACCGCTTCTGGGTCCCCATCAAAATCATCAAATCCCAGAAGACTACATTGCAAGTCATCTCCCGTTCCCGGTAGTGACGGAGTGACTGTCACGCCACTGGCTGATGGAGGGGTGTTAGTTATCAAGACTGCATCCGATTGAATGACAGTGCCCGTGTCGGTACCGTCCGTCGGCGCAACCGCGCATGTCACTGAATCACCTCGTTCGAAGAACATCACGGGGAGACTCTCGCCTACCGCATCGGCTACGACCTCACCATCGACGCGCCACTCCCATACGAAACTCACCGCATCTCCATCTGCATCAGAAACGGAACCTACAGTGCATGTGAGCGGTGTATTCGATTGAGGTGTGTCGGGAGATATTGAGACAGTGGCGACCGTAGGCGCAGAGTTTTGAATGACCACCGTATCACTCGTGACGGGAAGTCCTAAGTCACTGCCGTCAGACGGAGTCACTTGGCATGCCACCGATTGCCCTTTTGACGTACTACCAACTGGTAAATTGGGCTGATCGAAGGCGGAATCGACTTCACCATTGATGAGCCAGGAGTAGACATATGCGACAGAGTCGCCATCGACATCGTCCGCTCCTTCCGCCGAACAACTCAATGAAGTAGATACGGTCGCCGCATTCGGACTCAGAAACACATCTGTGATCGTCGGTGGCGTGTTCGCGAGAACGATACTCGCACTAGTGATTAGTCCACTACTATCGACCTCATCCGCCACTGCTGCCTGGCAGACTAATGACTGCCCACGCTCCCCGATGGACGGAATAAATGTGCCCTCTGACGCACCATCTATGACGTCTCCGGCAAGTAACCAGGTATATTGGATGCTCAGACTATCTGACGTATCGGGATCCGTGGCATCGACGAGGCAGGTGAACGCCGTCGTGATGCCACCATCCGCAGGTGCAATGTCGATGCTTACGATGTTTGGCGGACTATTACCGATAGTCACGGTACTTGAAGTCACCGCCACCCCGGTCGATGTACCGTCCGATGGAGTTACTCTGCATAATACGCTTTGCCCCTCCAGAGCAACGCCCGCCGGAAGTGTGCTACTGGTTTGCGAAGTGAGAAGTCCACTGTTGATAAACCACTCGTATTCCACCTGCACCGAGTCACCATCGGGATCTAAGACACCGGATATCTCACAACTCAGTTCGGATTCCACTGTGGCATCAGTAGGCCCCAGCGCCACAGCACCGACCACTGGTAAGGCATTGCCTAGGGCGCGAAGTGGCCCAGCGGTTTCATTACCGAAAGCGACCCCATCAAATGGTCTGGCAAAGCATTGGACACTATCTCCTTTCGCTACGACCCCAGATGGCAATGTGTCCTCGAGAATACCCAAGGCGTCCTCACCCGACACTTCCCAACGCCAACTCACATTCAATTCATCGCCATCGGGATCGGTCGTTGCGCTTGCGTCAAGCGCAACGACGTCGCCGACGCTCGCAACCAAGTCTTCCCCGGCAACGCACACGGGCGGCTCATTGGCACGCTCGGCAACGATTTCCACAATGGTCTCGCAGGACTCCACGCCGTCGCTCGCCGTCACCTTCACCCGA
>PKDL01000119.1 GCA_002863065.1 Pseudomonadota bacterium | reverse complement strand
GACGTTGCTGCGATGCCTCCGCTAGCACAAGCAGCCTCCAAGCGTGTCCAGGGTTTACCGGCTAAGTCTGAATGCGCACGAGGGGCCATGGCACCTAAGTGCCCCTGACTCACAAAAGTCTGACCCGCAAAGTTTCCCACAAATCCACGCTCTATTTGGGCAGCTGAAACCCCCGTAGACTCTAAAGTCGCGTGGATAGCATCTGTCATGTGCTCTTCAATCGTCGGATTTTCTCGCGAACCGAAATCCGGATGCCGCTTCCAAATGAAATCAGGGTGCCCCTTGCCCAGGTAATTCGTATGTGCTCCCCCAACGACAAAGACGCGACGATTCGGTTTCATAGTGCCTCCTACGAGTGCGGTGTTCTTCTGAATGAGCTGACTCATAATCGACACCACTGTCCTCGTGGCACACAGAGGGCGCGTGTCGGGACGTCCGGATCAACTCAAGGTGCAACAGGTATATCATGAATCCCCATCGCGTTGGTGATGTCCTGAGCCAGGGTCTGGTGCAGACTATTTTACGGCGCCTAATCGGGTGCCATGACATCAGGTACGACAATCAGCCGCGATAATTCCAATAAGAAATAGGTACGGGAATATGACAGGTACTCAGTCCACGGTTAGAGTTCCAGCGTGCCCTGGATTCTTGTGATAGCCGGATTGGTCTTTGGTCCTCCGGCAAGTGACACTTCAAGAGAAGATGATTCACATATTTCCCGATGGAATGACGCTACCGGTAAATCCATGATCCTGATACCCACAGGACAATTCATGATGGGCTCCGACCGCGGACCAGATGCGGATGAAAGACCTGCCCATAAGGTCGCTATCACACGGCCATTCTACTTGGACGAACACGAGGTAACACGCGGCGATTACCAGGAATGCGTGAATGCAGGAGTCTGTGTATGGCCGCTCAAGCGGCGCCGCCGACCGATACAGCCCCTCGGCCGCACACAGCGAGAGAATTGGGGATTGAAATATTGCGGGGCCAAAGCGCTTCGCACACCGAGAAACCACCCCCTCACCTGCGTAAACTATCATGAGGCACGACATTACTGTGAAGAATGGAGGGGCGGACGCCTTCCCACCGAAGCAGAGTGGGAATGGGCCGGCAGGGGCGGACTTAAAAAGAAACGGTACGCCTGGGGAAATGAACGTCCGACCCGGAAGCGGGCGCTGTACGGCAAGTATACCGGTACTGCGCGAGTTGGAAGTTACCCCCCCAACGGCTATGGCCTCTATGACATGGCAGGTAATGTGTGGGAATGGACCAGCGATTGGTATCACGCGAGCTATTATACGCGTAGCCCATACGCCGACCCGACAGGTCCCTGTGCAGGTAAAGAAAAATGTAATGTTTCTAGGCATCGCACCATGAGAGGTGGAAGCTGGATCACTGGCTCTATGGGGCTACGGATTACTTACCGAAACCACCACCGAGCGTGGAACCGCTTCACGGTGGTGGGTGTACGTTGCGCGCATGATGCATCCGCATCAAACCACGCCGAGGAATAGACAGTACCCAATCTACCAGGGGCTTATCCCAGGTCACGTTCCCTGGAGTACTCTACTCGTACGTACATCAGACACCAGACACGCTCCCTTATGCCTCCGATGCGACGATGGCAGCATCCATAGCCTTCGCCTCCAAGGCGCCATTTTGCCGTAGCCCTAACGCGGCAAAAGATGAAAGCGCTCGAATGACTTCCTGGATAGTTGGCCTCAAAAGTTACCGTGCTATAACGAGGGAAATTTGAAGGGGACATGTAACATGCGTAGTTCTAGTAATTTCGTGGTGCTCTGGGCAGTTGTACTCGGCGCCATGGTTGCGACCTCAACCGCGCACGCGAAAAAAGGCTTATATCTTGGGCTTGGATTCGGCGGTGCTGTTGTAGATGGTGATACTGCAATACCGCTCCAGAATCCTGCACTCGACCCGGATTACGGCAATGGACTCAGTTTCAATGGAGCGCGCGTCGACCTGAATGAACTGGTTCGCACGAAAGTTGGTGGTGGCTTTGCCGCGGATATCAGACTTGGCTACAACATTCTTGGAATGGTCGCTATCGAAGTCGATATCGCGGCCAGCGGAAACAACCTCGGCGATGGGAATCAAATCGAAGGCCAGTTCGGGGTATTTGGTCTGCTCAAGCTATTTCCGGCGCAATTCTTCGACGAAGTTAGGGACCGTTGGTGGGACCCCTATGTGTTCGTGGGGGGTGGCGTGTATGCATTGCTCTACAACCCCGACGCACACAAACCTATCCCAATGCAGAATGACGGTCGAGCCTGGTGGCCTGCAGGTGCGCTGAAGTATGGTTTTGGCTGCGACTTTTATCTCAAACCGTTCGTGAGCCTCGGGATTGATTTAGCATTCACGCACGGCTTCTTAGACGAGTTTGTTATCGACCGCGATGATAGCATCACGACAACGCCAATTGGTGACGCTCAAAACTTCGTATTCACTCCCACGGCAAAGATCACATTCCACTTCTTTACCGAATGACACGAACGTAACCGTAGCGGGGTCCGGATACCACACGTTCCCTAGTAGTCCCCGGCATTTGGTCCCCAGCAAGCATTGAAGCTACACCGGGCTCCGTCCGCAACGATGGTTCCAAACTGGCGGAATCAACCCCAATATTCCGTTTTTATTGCGCTTTCAAAAAAACTAACCAGCCGAATCAAGAATCCGCATGTGACAACGCAAAACTGGCATGGCGACTGCAAAGATGTGGTGTCGTAACACGGGCTCGGAATTAACCGGGTCCAAAGATACGCAAGCAACCCGCGCCATTGTCGTCGAACGGCCAACGGGCCGGTCGTTCGACGACAGAGGCGATTTCCTTCCTTATTCCGACCGCAGAGCGCGACGCTCCTGGTCGGTTCGGTCAGCGTCTATTGTCATTCCCATCGCTCGGAATTGCTCACCGACGAGAGCATACCTGTCTATGGCCTCCTGCCGTGCGCCAGAGATGGCCATCAAACGAGCGATGCGCCCAAGGGTCAACGTTTCTCCGATCGCATGGCCGATCGCTTCAAAACCTTCGAGTGAGATGCGCAGAGCATGTCGTGCCTCAGTAAACTCATCACGTAGCATTCGTGCTTCCCCTCGTACCGACCACATCATAGCTTCGCCATACGGGCTTTGGAGTACCCGCCACAACGGCTCTGCCTTTGATAGGAAGCCCAGAGCAACGTCCGCGTCATCGAGTGAACACGCCACCCGCGCCAAGGCGGTATAACACTGCGCCAAACCTGCAGGATGGTCGTGCGACAAATAGACTTCGCACGCTTCCCGGTAAAGCTCGCGGGCCTCGTCGAGCCGACCACTTCGTTCCTGCACGAATGCAAGACAGGCGGTCCCCCCGGCGCTCTCGACAGGAAAGCCGCGTACAGCAAAAAAGACTCGGGCCTCTCGCGCCCGACGTCGCGCCTCATCTACATTTCCAAGCCAGGCATGAATTTCAGCCGAAGCCAACAAGGTAGTGGCTCGAGCTCGTGCGTCGCCCGCATTCGCAAACGTGCGCTCGGAATCGGTCAGGCATTGCAAAGCAGAGACGAACTCACCTCGTGCAACATGAAGGGAGGCAAATGAGGATTCACACAACGCGATACCCACCGCAAAGTCGGTCTGGCGAGCTCGCCGGAGTCCGCGCTCGAGCCAGTCTCGAGCATGGGCATAATGCCCCAAGAAGAGCTGAGTCTGCGCCAATACCGCGGCAACACAGACTTCACCCTGTGCATGACCCAGTGAAGCATATTCAGCAAATGCCTCCTCATAGCGCGCTTTAGCACCACCAATGTCGCCCTCTTCACTGTTGATGTGCCCGAGATTCGTCAGATCGCCCGCAATACCCAGCCTGAGGCCTAGTTTCTGGTGCAGCCTAAGGCTTGCTTCGTAGGAGGCACGTGCTTCAGCACGTTTGCCACGTCCAAGATACACGTTACCAAGGTTCGTATGCGCAGCTGCCTCACCCCTCGGATCCTTCATTATCGTAGCTGCTCTAAGCGACGACTCGAATAAGGCTTCGGCATCGTCAAGCTCACCTGCAACACGCGCCAGATTTCCTAGGTTCTGAAGAACGACTAGCCGGCGTTCGTCTTGGATCTCGTCTTTATCCAATAAATCCAGAGCACTAACAAACGCCTCGCGTGCCCGCTTCACATCCCCACGGCTCCGCCTCACTTCGCCCAGTGAGTTGAGCGCACTACCTGCATTCGCCGAGTCACCAGCGGCAAGAAAGCCTTCGAGCGCGGCCACCAAATGTCGTTCGGCATCATCCAGGGCTCCACGCCCGAAAGCCAATAGCCCCAAGCTCCCGTGTTGCACCGCCGCGCCGTGCAGATTGCCTGCCGACATCTGCAACTCCAACGCCTCTGTGTGCCAGGTCGCCGCCTCATTTGGGGCGCCAAGATCCGCTTTAATCAACCCCATATTACCCAGCGCAATAGTGGCGATACTGGACTCGCCAACGGACAATCCGAGTTGCCGGGCAAGTTCGAACGCATCAAAGGCTTCCGTTAATCGGCCCGTGCGATAATACAGACCTCCCAGATTATTTTGAGCGATCGCTTGTCCAGCGAGATACCCGCTACTTTCATAAATTGACTTCGCGGCGAGACAGGCTCTCTCTGCCTCTTCGTAGCGGCCGGCTTGTTGATGCGAGCGTGCCGTTCGAAGCAAGTCTTTTGGATTACTTTCCACCATCCACACGACTCCCTAAAGATACGCGGGGATTATCACGTTTTCTGCCGTTACCCCAACTGACTCCTACTCGGTGGGGAGATGTATCAACATCGTAAACACTCTCAACGGTGCGTGATGTGAACTTCAGCGAAAAAATCACCTACCCGGTGCCATTGAAGTCAGCCGCCAAAGTTTAATTGGGTCATCTTTGGTGACACCCCGTCCAACTGGTACTGTGTTGAATGTGTTGCACACCATGTCGAAGAGAATCATGACCGTCGGTCTAGTGATCGCCACGGTAAGTTGCGGCGGCATGCGACCGCATGAAATCCGGCGTCAGCGCGCCCTTGAAGCTGGTAAAACACCCGCAACGAATAGGGCTAAACCAAGGGTGGGAAACGCTGCGCGGGATACGCGTGTTGCATCACCACCACCATCATTGATTGTTCGCCGGACGCCATCTAACAAGCGGAAGATGCACCCCAAAGTGCATCAAAGATGTAAAGCCTTACTGCCCGTCGCTAAACGAATCACTTCAGAAGTAGGAATTGACCTTGACTTGGTGATGGCAGTTGCTCAGGTAGAGAGTCGGTACAACCCCCAAGCGAAAAACCGACGTTCTGGCGCTACCGGACTAATGCAGGTGATGCCAAGTACTGGGCGAGGATTCAAATGCGGAAATCTACAAAACATGGAGTCCAACCTTAGGTGCGGCAGCCGAATTCTAAAACGCTATCTGCGGTACTTCGATGGCGAACTTATCTACGGGATCGCCGCTTATCATTCTGGTCCAGTCGCGCCCAAAAAGGCTCGAGCTGCCAAGAAATTACCTAGTAATATGAATTATGTGGAGAAGGTTCTGAAACTCAGGACCCGCTTTCGGAAGCACGGATGTGGATGACTTCGATGCCTTCATCAGTGCTGACCAGGACACGCTATAAGCTAATCAGCCGGAAAGCTGCATCTGGCACAAAGCCAAGCCTCTCATATACTCGTACTGCGGGGTGATTTTCTTCATTCACGTGGAGAGTAACCATAGGAAAGCGCTGCAGTAGCACCTTACACATACCCGCCAAACCACGACGTCCCCAGCCTCGCCCTCTGAGGGCAGGCGGTACGAAGACGGCTTCAACCTGTGCGCCCTCAACACACTGTGCGCTGGCCGACGCTTGAAATGCATGGGTCTCTCCCTGCGGCAGAATGTAGAATTGCTCATTCGCAATCAGTCTAGCTATGCGTCTCCGAAAACGTGTCTGATCCACTTGCCTTGGGTCAAGTCCGAGTTCCTCTGATTGCATCCGTGCGGCAAAGTGCGTGGCTTTATCGAGATCTCGGGCGGTTGCTAGTCGCACATCTGGATGACCTTCAACGCTCAACTCTCCTGGCAGCAAACGATATAATCGGTGGCGACGATAAAGGCGAGCAGACGCCCGAAACTGCAATTCATCCCAAAGGACGTCCGTCTCTGCGCGCGGACCCACTAGCAGCCGAGGCCGCACTGCTGTACGCAGCGAACGAGCAAGGAGCCTTAGGTCCGCAGGATCTGGCGAAAAGGGTACGCATAACCCCCCACGAGTGACATACACGACCGCACGCAACTCATCGGCACCGTCAGGAACAAAAAACTGCCCCTCGGCAGCAAGCTGTGAATGATTCGACTCTGACCGGTCTAAAACGGACAACAGAAAGATGTTGGTTGTCGCATTACCACGTAAAAAATGGATGAGACGTTCCCGATCATGTGGGCGCAATTCTTTCACTGCTGGCTGCTCACTCGCAGCCCTTCAACCCATACATCGCTACGATAGGGAGTGGACATCGACAACATCACCGCAATCCATTTACCATCAGGCGAGCGAAAAACCCGCGCCTTAAAATCGGTCCAGAGTTCATCGAACACCCCTCCTATCGCACGACGGCGTGAGTTCGGTTCCGATATGCGCTCTATGTACATGGTATATCCCAATCGCTTCTTATGTATGTTCAACCGGACTCGAAGTCGATGGTCGTTAGCGACGGTGAATACCTGTTCGAACGTACTGAGTCGTTCACCCGCTATTTCATCGATGACGTAGGCTTTCTTTTCGGTTCGCAGCGGAACGGAGTATCGATATGGACGGCGCTCTGCGATTAACCCCGATGTTATCCTCTTCATGTAACTAACGGTTCGACGTTCTCTCGTTTTGGATATCTTAGTCGCTCTCCACGCAAAATCCGAGGAGTCAGGATGCCACCCAAGGAACACTGCACTTACTCCAACTGGCTCTGCGCCCGCGGTCCCGGCGAGAATAATGGCGCAAAGCCCGAGTAAACGCATGTTACTTCGCGATGACATGCTGTCAGTGTCACGCTTGCCGTGCGCGTGCGCAAGCCTCACCGCATATTGAGCCGTAAGTATGAGGAACCCATGCCTATTGTTGGTGCTAGGAACACCGTTTTGATACCCTGACGGCCGGGTGGCGGAAATGATTAGTGGGAAATACCATAGACTCGTATAACCCAAGCACCTGGGCGGGTCAGCTGCTGTCCGCGAAGACCCGCGATTGGGGGGCCGTCATGAGGCGTGAAATTGTCCTACTGTTCTGTTTTGCGTCAACCCTTCTGTTGGGTTGCTCCGATACGGCCTCAAGCGGTGCCCCAGTGCTATCGGAGAACCAGAATCCACCACCGTCGAGCCTAGAAGCGCAAGTCCCCATCGTCGTGGATAGTCCAGATACTACCGCAAACGACACGACTGCCGATTGTGATAACGCAGAATGCTGTGAGACGCGTCTTGGTGTCGTATCGGGCGACTGTACGACCGTAATTTTGAGTGAGACGGGCTGCGAGGTGGTGTTCTCGGAAGACGGTTCAGAGTGCGATCCAAGCTCCACCTGCGCAACAGGTGCTTGCAATGCTGGCGAATGCGTCAGTAGCCCGAAAGTCTGTGATTCCGATGATCCGTGCATGGACATGAAGTGTGATCTGGACTCCGGTGAGTGCATCGGATCGCCCAAGTCCAATGGTGAATCATGCTCGGACACCCCAGCATGCATCGGTGCCGATATCTGTGTGGAAGGCGTTTGTACTGCACAAGAGGCCGTGGCATGTGCGCCGCAGACCGGTGCAACGTCGTGTAAAACCACGGTGTGCGACCCTGAGCTAGGATGTATCGCCCAGATTACTCCAGGTAAGAGCTGCAACGACGATAATCCGTGCACAGTCGATGATGCATGCGGCGAAGCCGGAGTGTGTACTGGGACATCGGTATGCACGTGTACCAATGACCTCGAATGCGAAGGCTTCTTTCAACCCTGTGACGCCAAGCTGTCTTGCGTAGAGGGCAGCTGCATACCAACCGGAGAGGCCGTCAACTGCGACGATGGAAATGAATGCACAACCGATACCTGCGAACCATCCTCCGGTACCTGCGTCTACGTCAATATCAGCGGTGAATGCGACGACGATAACCTATGTACAACCGCGGACAAATGTATTGATGGCATATGCGCTGGCGTAAGCGTCGACTGTGAAGATGGTGACCCTTGCACGACGGGAGAAATATGCGATGTGGACTCTGGAGAATGTCTTCCAGGTAGCGGCGAATGCCCGGGGTGCACTACGGCGAGCGATTGTCCTCCGGCTCTTGACTGCGGTGGTACTTGGGAATGCACCGACGGCACCTGCGTATATGATGGTAGTGCTGCTGTCGACTGTAGTGATGTCGCCACCGGCCCCTGCGAAACCGCATCGTGCGATTCAGACTCAAATAATTGTGTCGTCAGCACGCTCAGCGACGGTATCGATTGCGATGACGGCGACCAGTGCACTGCGAACGATACCTGCGTCAGTGGTACCTGTCAGGCGGGCGTCACGATCGACTGCAACGATAGCCAGCCATGCACGAATGATAGCTGCGACCCAGCAGTCGGTTGTGTGAATACCGCGAAAAGCGGCGATGTCTGTGACGATGGCTCCGCATGCACACTTGGTGATATTTGTGACGAAGGTGAGTGTAAGTCCACCGCGCCAATCGACTGTGATGACAAAAATCCCTGCACCGTCGATACGTGCACACCAGACGCAGGCTGCAAATCAACGCCAACCCCGGGTAGCGCATGCGACGATGGAGATACCTGTACTCAAACAGATACATGCGATGCCTCAGGTCAATGCATCGGGACAGACAACATATGCGAGTGTTCCAAGAACGTGGATTGCATCGGCGTAATTGATACATGCTTGGGCTCACCGATTTGCGTGGAAGGGTCCTGCACTGCAGACCCATCTACTGCGAAGGAGTGCCCGATATCAGATGACGCCTGCCAGCCGTTTGAATGCTCGAATGGAGAATGCACATCGGTTGCAACAACAGGAGGACCCTGCACTGACGGGTCTCTATGCACGACCGGAGACACCTGTGCAAACGGCGTCTGCCAAGGTACGGCTATCGAGTGCGACGATGGTAATCAATGTACAACCGATAGTTGTAACTCTGCGACTGGATGTACGTTTGCAGCTCAGATTGGCGACTGCGACGATGGCAACGCGTGTACTACGGGGGAGTCGTGCACGGCCTCTGGCACATGTGCTGGAGGGCAACCCGTAAGCTGTGAAGACAACAATGTATGCACGTCAGAGACTTGTTCACCCAGTACGGGGTGTAAGTACTCAAACGCATTCGGCGCGTGTGATGACAATGACCTCTGTACAAATAACGACTTTTGCAGCAACGGCGATTGCAAAGGGCTACCAGTGATTTGCACGGGTGGTGACGGCGTATGCACTACCTCCATCTGCAGCGCAGAATCGGGCGAGTGTGAGATCGAAACCCAATCCTGCGACGACTCAAATGCGTGCACATTGGATAGCTGTGACCCAGGCATTGGGTGCGTCTTCGTCTCCATAGACTGCGATGATCAAGACCTCTGTACTTCCGACAGTTGCGACGTCAGTACCGGGTGTGTCAACGCGGATAAGAACTGCGCAGATTCGCTGTTTTGCACCATCGATAGTTGTAACGAATCCACCGGCGAATGCGCGAATGCACCAGTTGTTTGTGAATCAACCACGGCATGTTTCGTCGGCGTATGCAGTGAGCAGGCCCAAGGATGCGTGTACTCCGCAGCCTGCAATGATGGTCTGCCATGCACAGCCGACAACTGCATAGAAGACATCACCGGGATTACCTGTGAAAACACTCCTATCACTTGCAATGATGATGACCCATGCACCATCGACGCATGTGTCTCTGAGTCCGATGGTTGTGTCTTCAGTGCGCTGTGCGATGACAATGACCCATGCACCGTCGATACCTGCACCGATGGAACCTGCGTGCAGGCCCCGTTATGTGATGACAAGGATCCTTGCACGACAGATACCTGCTCCAATGGAGTATGCAGCAATGTGGAGAAGGATTGCGACGACGGTGTAGCCTGTACGCAAGACGCCTGCGAGAACGGTGAATGCACGTATGAAACCGACTCCACGCAATGTGATGACGGTAATGAATGCACCGCTGATAATTGCATCCCATCGCAAGGATGTAGCAATACACCACAAAGCGACATCGCCTGTTCCGACGGAAATGAATGCACTGAGAATGACAGCTGCGAAGACGGCGTCTGCCTTGCTGGTAACGTGGTGTGCGGCCCCTGCCTCGGCGCTGACGAAGGCGAAGGATGTAACGATAATGACAACACGACCGTCGCAGACTTCTGCTGGCAAGGGGCTTGCGCCGGCTTCAAGACGTATACTGAGAACGTGGTCGACACCAACGACGCCATCAGTCTGGGCAAAGTGTTTTGGACCGCAGGTGGGTTTATCACTATTGGAGTCATAGAGGAGACCGCTGCCTTTGGTGCATGGTTGGGGCGCATCAGCGCGAGCGGACTGACGATTGAACCAGGTACCACACTTAGCGACGAAGTCTGGGTCGACATTACGACGGATTTAGCAGTCGCCCAGGGTGGTAGCGCCGTGCAATTCATCGACAGTCAATGGTCTACCGACAGCTGGCTCCCCACTGCGATAGCCGATCTTCTAGATGGAGAAAGCGTCAACGTTACTGCTGCCTACTGGAACGGCAAAGGACCTGCTTACCTCACCGGAGCCTTAGAAGGTCTCGGCTTCGTGGCCCGGTGTGAACTGAATAGCGGGTGTTCGTACGAAACAATCAACACGGACGACGCTCAACTTCCGCGAGCCATTACTTCGCTCGGCGAAAACGGACCAACAGATCAGCAAATACTCGTCACCGATATTGAAGCTGGTAATGGCCAATACTGGAATGACGCGTTCGCACGGACTACGTCGGGATCCTGGGAACTGGATTTCTTAGACCCGGGACCATCTGATAAGCGGTCACGCACGGTATTCGGAACGAGCGCTACAAACGCCTACTGGGCTGGAGATAATGGACTGCTTCTCTACCGCGACTCGGACGAAGAATGGTCCTTCGCCCTCAACATTATCAATCAACAAAGTGTCACAGACTTCTCTCAAACGTGGACGGGGCAAGGCATAGCCCTTCTCGCCGCAAGTCGCGAACATAATAATGATAAACGGACTCTATATGTGGTGACATCGGATACATCATCAACCAACCCTTCGAGCTCATTCACCTGGGACCGGCGCGAGATATATGAGCAAGACCCTGTCGAGTGCGAAGACCAGATCGCCTGCATTCCTCCGTTCGGTGGATTTGAGCAACCTGCAGCGCTGGAAGGTGTGAGTGCACACGCACAAACCATTGTGCTCACCGGATGGCGCCGAAATACACAAACAGGCGCCAGAGAACCCATATACTTCGTTCGATAGCCCTCGCTTGTCGACAGACCCAGACCACATCTGAGACGCACGACGCCATCGGACCGCCTCACCTCCGACGCAGCCTCGTCCGACAGCACTAGACACCTGCTTTCAGTGTATTGAACTCACATGAAAAGAAACCATCGCCGTCGCACCCCATCAGGCTATACATCAGCTTGGGAGGTCGATAAGGTAACCCCACGGTCCGGGTCTTCGCCAGGTGCACCCCGGAACGCTCGATATACCACCTGGACGAACACCGAATTATTGTAGAGACGCTGTGCCTAAACCGAACAGTCTCCCTATTCATGCGATCCGCCAGCATTTGGTCGACACCCTGTACGCACACCAGGCAGTAGTCATTGAAGGCGAAACCGGATCGGGAAAAACGACACAAATCCCACAAATTGTCCTCGATGCGGGCATTGTCGCGCCGGATATGCGGGTTGCCGTAACTCAGCCCCGACGGATTGCCGCCATTAGCGTCGCCCATCGCATAGCTCAGGAACGGGGCAGCACAGTACCCGGCGAGGTCGGATATGCAATCCGGTTCGACGACCGCACGGTCCCTGAAACGCGACTCAAGATCATGACAGACGGGCTGCTGCTGCAGGAGATCCGGCTCGACCCGGACCTCTCACGCTATGGCTTGATCATGGTGGATGAGGCTCATGAGCGCAGTCTGAACATTGACTTCACCATGGGACTACTACGGCGGCTGATGGATCGGCGACCAGACCTGCGGGTCGTGATCTCATCCGCAACACTCGATCCAGCCCGCTTTTCACGTTTTTTTAATAATGCCCCACGCATTGCTGTCCCTGGGCGCACTTACCCCGTCGATGTCCGCTGGAGGCCACTGGAGGATGACAGTTGGGAGGGCCGAGTCGACGACGTGGCGCGTGTCATTTCTCGCATCCACCGCAGAGAGGAAGACGGAGACATTCTGGTCTTTCTCTCTGGCGAAGGTGAAATACGCGCTGCCATCGCTGCAGTAGAGAACCTGCGTTTGAGAGGTCTCGTTCTGTTGCCGCTCTTTGGTCGCTTGACCAGAGAGGAGCAAGAGCAGGTCTTTCAGCGGTTTCCTGGCAGGCGGAAGGTTATCTTCTCAACCAACATCGCGGAGACCAGCATTACCATCGCCGGTATTCGATACGTCGTCGATCTTGGCCTCTCGAAGGTACCGAGCTACGACCCACGAACCGGCGTAAGCGCTTTACGGGAAACACCAATACCACGTGCGTCCGCTCGTCAACGTATGGGCCGTGCCGGCAGAACTGCCCCTGGAATCTGCGTTCGCATGTACCATCGAGATGACTTTCAGGATCGACCAGAATTCATGGTCGAAGAAATCCTACGTATGAATCTCGCAGAAGTAGCACTTCGCCTGATCGATCTCGGCGTCTACGATATCGAAGTATTTCCGTTCGTTACTCGCCCCCCGCGCTCGCGATTAGTAGCCGCCTTAGAAGAACTCTTTGAACTCGGAGCTATCACGCGCGGACGGCAGCTCACATCCATCGGCCGCCGGATGGTCGCATTCCCCCTCGCTCCTAGGCTGGCTCGCATGCTAATCGAGGCGGCTGATAACCACCCCGAGGTGTTTCACGAGGTGCTTACAGTCGCTTCGCTCATGTCCATCCGTTCACCTCAAGTCACACCAGCCGGAGACGAAGATACCGCTCGATCGGCACACAAGCATTTCTCACATCCACTTGGCGACCATATCGCCGGCCTGAATATGACCCGTGCATATGAAGGCTCCTCAGACCGTGAGGCATTCTGTGACGAATGGTATCTCGACTCGGAGCTGATGGCTGAAGTGCTGCGCATACGGACGCAACTCGCAGATATTGCGGCTCATGTAGGTCTGCGAGGTACGTCTGGCGGAAAGATGGAATCAGTAGTGCACTGCATTGCAATCGCCTACTTCCGAAACGTATGCCACCGAAGAAAGAAAGGAAACGGTTGGGAGACTGCCACCGATGTACGCGTCTCCATTCATCCAGGAAGCTGTCTTTTCGGTAAACGCCCCGACCTCATTGTCGCCGGTGACTTAGTCATCACTGGCCGTGCGTGGGCTCGTTCATGCTCGGTGATAAAGCCCGATTGGCTTGTAGAGCTCGACCCAGAACTTGCCTGGCGGTGGGGCTATAGAAAGAGGACAACCGAAAAAAAGAGCCCACGTTCCCATCCCAAAGTGAAAGACGTGGTTCTGAACGGCCGCACCTACTCCGTCAAGGTGAAGCGTGGCATTCCCACGTTGAAAATGGATTTAGAATCGCTACGCACATTTGAATCAGAACGATTGAATGACGCCGAAAAAACCTTGGGTGTCATCGTCATGCATGAGGGGGATCGACTCCTACGGGGTGTAACGCTGGATGAGGCGGTAAACACCCTCCCACTATTAGACCTCGTTCCAACCCATCCGCCCGTCGCCGTTGGGGAAGTTTTCGAAGCTGAACGAGATCTCCACAACATCCTCAGAGGCTTACCGAACTTACTACGAGCGACCCACCGACGAGGTAAGAAGAAAGGGATAGCGTTCTTGACGCTCATACCGAATGGTTCCGGAGCGTATTGGTATGAAGCGACTGGTGACCTGAGATTAGCGGTAGAACAAACCAGATTAGCGCTTGACTGTCTCCAGGAAGAACCGGTAGCCGATGACCAGACGATTTCCCAAATAGAAGCACTGGAAAAACGCGCTAATGCGCTAGCTGACGCGTTGGGATTGTAGCGGCTGTACCTTGCGTCTCTTAGTACACACTGATGACGCGAGCGCCCGAATAGTAGTGCGATAGGATGTCCTTGGCACTCTTCCGCTGCGAGGCCATCCCCATGGCACCGTACTGAGACATGCCTACACCGTGCCCATAGCCCCCGCCGCGAAAAGTCCACGTGCCATTAGCGCGAGACACGATGAACATGCCTGAACGTAAATTCCCGAAAAGACGTCTTACAGGCAGCTCACGCTTGACGACCACTTCCCCGCGTTTTCCGCTCACCTTTAACTGAATGATGCGTCCTGAAACCCCTCTTTCAAGGACATCAATACCATGAACAGGTCCCACACCAGCATGCTTCTTACGCACGAATTCATTTACCTGTGCATCCGATAATTCAACGGTCCAACGAAATACTTTCTTACCGAGTGGATGGGCACCGACATAGAGTCGCGGTGGCGGCGAATCGAGAAATGCGGACAACTGGGCTTCAGTGGGAGATTTGCCTACCGGCCACGGTATCCCGGTCTTGGACGGACCATCTACTTTACCTCTCAGAGCCGGATTGGGACCGCCACTCCATACATGTTCATTGTTTTCGGTATGGCCTCCAGAACAAGCGTGATAGACCGAATCAACGAGATGGTCACCGGTCCCAAAAAGCATCTTCCCCCGTGTCTTACGGACCGCTCGATTCGTCGCATCGGTTTCTTTGATGATACCGCTGTACACTTGGCACTGTTGCGTCGCGCAAATCTGATAGGGGTCCGCCAAGTTTCGAACTCCTAACTGAGCAAAAAGCTCACCTCGCGCACTGATTGCTTGCGCTTCCAAAGCAGCATCTGGGGCCGTAGGGAATATCTCAGCCGGTACAACTCCCCGCAGAATCTCCTCTGATGTGGCCCTGTTGACCACGGCAAGAGCGCCATCCCGCCCCACGGCTAAAATAATCTCCCCATGATATGAACGGTCTTCAAAACTGTGATGCTTGTAGCCCTTGCCAAACTCCACCTGCTGTACTGTGATTGGGCCGCCGTCGCGCGCCGATAGCGTAATGAGACTCTGCTGGCGAAATGTCACTCCAGTGGCTTCATCCTGGACGACCACTAGCCCCCTTGGCCGGGTTACCGGGTCAGCCATCACCCTTGGCGGCTTCGAAGTGGCCAACTTTCCTGCGAGAAGCTCCGCTCGCTTCTGCGCTGCCTCCTGCTTGGAGTATATGGTCGTCTCGACAATAAAAGAGCGGCGGTTATCGAGAGTATGCCCAGGAAACCCCACAATTCCACCACGCTCTAATACTTCTGTTTGTACGCCGACTCCCGACCAATGAGTTCGTGCATTACGGATTGCCTCGATCCGCTGACCGGCAAATCCTTGTAGGACAACCCGCCAGCGCGTCGTGCCTGCGACCCCTTTGTCAATTCGACCTGTCAGCACAGACTGGGGAGGTAACTCCAACACACCACCGGCGAGTCCTGACATTTGCACTCTCAAGCCGGATTTGGCGGCAATTCGAGCGGTTTTTTGACCGTCCATGAGGCCGACCGTCACCAGCGGCACACCCCCGGTGGCGAACTCCAGCTGTGTCGAGAAGAGCAACTGCGCTTCGTCGTGTAACGGCGCTGCGCTGCTGACCAATGTGGCAATAATAATAACCGACCCGACCACTTCGCCTCCTGTTTTGCGACGTGTTTTCTGGGGCTCGCAGTATCGCTTCTCACCACGGATTAGCAAGTGTGTTTGCCAGGACGACCGATACTACGTAAGTTCGCTTACCGACGCATCCACTGAAATGTTGAGGAGACACCCTTGGCTACGCCCTTTCGACTCTATAATACGCTAAGCCGATCCATTGAACCCTTCGAGCCGATTACCGACGGTAAAGTCGGGCTATATGTCTGTGGGATGACAGTCTATGACGACATTCACATGGGCCACGCACGCGCCATGGTCGTATTTGATACTTTCGTTAGATACCTCCGTCATCGAGGCTGGGATGTACACTTCGTTAGGAACTTCACGGATGTGGACGACAAAATTATCGCTCGAGCCAACGAACACGGAGAAGATCCTCTCGTATGGGCTCACCGCTATATCGACCGGTTCCATGAGGATACCGACGCACTCGGATTACTCCGTGCAGATGATGAACCTCGCGTGTCCGGGTGCATCCATGACATTCAAAAACTGACTCAAGACCTAATCGACCGGGGACATGCGTATATCTCCGAAGGTAATGTTTGGTTTGCCGTCAAGTCAGACGCTGAATACGGCAAACTTTCAGGTCAGAAAGTAGATGAATTGCGAAGTGCCGATACGGATGCCGGAAAACAGAATGCCGCGGATTTTGCTCTCTGGAAGTCGGTAAAACCGGGTGAGCCTAGCTGGGATAGCCCATGGGGACCAGGCCGCCCCGGATGGCACATCGAATGCTCTGCAATGTCGAAAAAACATCTTGGAAACACCTTCGACATACATGGGGGAGGTCTAGACTTAGTGTTCCCACACCATGAAAACGAAGTGGCCCAATCTGAATGTGGAAATGCAGCACCCTACGCTCGCTACTGGATGCATAACGGCATGCTCACAATGGATAGCGGTCAAAAGATGGGTAAGAGCCTTGGAAACGTATTCAATGTACGTAACGCGCTATCACATTTTCCTGCCGAGGCATTGAGGCTGTACTACGCGCAAGGACTCTATCGTTCGTCTCTGCCGTGGAGTGACCAAGCGTTGCCTGACGCATTGTCTATGCTGGGTCGACTATATGACGCGCGGGAAAAGGCTGAAGCGATGGGCGGGTCTGAATCCGCAGAACAGGTTGCACGCGACCTTGGAGAAGATGCCCAGCTTGTTCTTGAACTAGGCCGTAACTTCCCCGAGCGCTTCTATGATGCCCTCGATAATGACTTTAATACCGCCAAGGCGATGGCCGATTTGCTATCGTTGGCTCGAGCTATAAATCGTTTTGCTGGCCATAAAAAGGCCCGGAAACGGGGGGGCCCAGTCGTCGCCCCCGCCTTAGATGCCTTTCGGCTCGTCTCAGAGGCCATCAATCTGATGGCCATGTCAACGGCGGAATTTCATGCCGAAGTGAAGACCAAGCGCCTCAAGGCATTGTCACTGTCAGCAGAATGGGTCGAAGCACGTTTAGACGAACGTAAGGCTGCCAGAGATGCCAAAGATTGGCAGCTTTCAGACGCGATACGAGGCGAACTTGAACAACGTGGCATCATGGTTATGGACACGCCAACTGGAGCACAATGGCGGGTCCGACTAGGCACGGCTTCAGATTAGACACTCAGCCTTCGGCCAACCAACGGGCCGCCTGTCGTGCAAAGTAGGTCAAGATCACATCAGCGCCAGCTCGACGGATCGCTACCAGCGATTCGAGGGCGACTTTACGCTCGTCCAGCCAACCACGCTCCGCCGCCGCTTTAAGCATCGCGTACTCGCCACTCACTTGATAGGCCGCGATAGGGAGTACCGTTGCTTCGCGCATGGCCCGTATGACGTCGAGATAAGCCATCGCCGGTTTCACCATCAGCATATCCGCGCCTTCTAGTTCATCAGCCTCGATCTCACGTAAAGCTTCACGGACATTCGCGGGGTCCATTTGGTACGTGCTTTTATCGCCAAACCCTGGATGCGAGTCGAGCGCATCACGGAAGGGCCCATAAAATGCCGATGCATACTTAGCGGTATAGCTCAAGATCGATACCTCACTGAAACCAGCCGTATCGAGTCCACGGCGTATCGCACCGACGCGACCATCCATCATGTCCGATGGGGCAATAATGTCCGCACCCGCTTGCGCCTGTGACACAGCCTGTTTCACCAGCACGTCCACAGTTTCATCATTGAGTATCCGGCCGTCTGGGCTCACGAGGCCGTCATGTCCCATAGAGGAATAGGGATCGAGTGCCACATCAGTCACCACCGTGACTTCAGGGAACCGTGCTTTGATAGCCTGTATGGTGCGTTGCACGAGACCGTCGGACGCATATGCGTGCCGCCCATCGTCTGTCTTGTGGCCATCCGGTTCGGCCGGGAATAGGACGACGGCTCCAACACCGTCGTGTAGTGCACCCTCAACTTCTGACAGCGTACTGTTCGGAGACAAACGCCGGCAGCCGGGCATAGATGCTATCTCAAGGTCATGAGACTCCGCATGAATAAATAAGGGATAAATAAAATGGTCGGCCGAAAGCCACGTCTCACGATGGGCGGAGCGGATCCAGGCTGACCGTCGATTTCGACGGGGGCGAGAAAGCATGTGTTGGTTTTACCGACCAGTACGACCGTCTGACAAGACGATGTAGCGCAAAACCATGCGTTATTCCGGCCATATCATATCGTGTTAGAAGCCGAGGCCAGTTTAATTCTATCTGTATCTAACGACTTACGGACTAATTGGAAGCGAACATACGAGCTATCCAGGCCACGGTATATTCCACCGTATACACCTGCATCCAGGGCTCGAAATGTATCTTTGCCCCTGGTTTGTTCGCCGTATCACTCTGGCATGCTAGGCCTTGGCTTTGGCATGGTCCCATCAGGGCTGCCTCAACACATGTTGACTCAGAGCCGCCCTCGCCGGTCGGTGGGCACTGCGTCTGGATGCATTGCACCAGCGCATTCCAGATAGCAGCGCTATTGGGGTTCATAGCATCGAGGCAAGCTGATACGCACGGTGTATCATCACACAGACTGGTGCACTCAAGCGTGGCATAACATCCATTACCGGAGCCACTGCCACCACCGGTGGTTCCGCCCGTGGCTCCACCTGTCGTACCGCCACCACCTGCAATCCCAGTGCATTCCTGCGCTTCCGCTGAGCACGACGTGGTGAAAGACATATCTACGCAGGCTTTTTCACCCGTTGGACAGGCTTGTGCCACGCAATTGAAAAGCGCTTGAGCTTGCTGCTGAGCAAATACCGTTCCCGTGGAGATACAATTCTGAATACAGGCATTATCGCCTGGTACGCAGGACTGAGTGCACGTCACGATACCAGGGCATTCTTCCGTACCAACGCCACCGGAGCCGCCAGTGGATCCGGTAGAACTGTCGATCCCATCTGCTCCAGTCGTGCCATCCAGACCGTCCGTCTGGTCGGTAGCAGTAGTCAGACCATCAACACCGCTTGTGCTCGACATACCGGTAGCGCCATCAAAACCATCAGTACCCGTCATGCCCGTAGTATTCGTGTTGCCATCTACGCCGACAGATGCACTGTCGCCATCCATACCATCGGCCCCTGCAGCACCATCCATTACATCGTTTAGTCGCCCGCCGCTGCTGCTGTAGCAACCGGAGGCTACGAGTGTCATGCCCAACACGAATAACCGTGCTACTTTCATCCTCACTCCTTATCACGCCTATGATAGCCTGCTGTCGCGCGAAGGCAGTTCAATTGTGACGGCGGCGAACGCTATCATAAGTTCCAAATCAGCATTCAGGAAATTCTATACTGCGGAGTATTCTTTGTTGACCAATATCTATTGGAGCACACAGGCGAGACGATAAACGCACCCAACAATTGCATGCCGGCTCGCATGTATAGGTAGTCTAAGAAACACCCGCAGACGCATGAGTTCATCCCGCATGCCTTTACCCGATATCAGGCAAAGCTGGGCGTCCCGGCCATAACGGTACATCACCGCAGGCGCGTAAATCGCCCGACAACAGCATACTGTTCAGAGATCAGCAGGAGAAATATCGCCCTCTACACTGATCAGTTCAGTGCAGAGAGGGCGTTGGCAGAATGACCATGTCACTCTGTTGCTTACTGAATGATGAGACCGCGCAAGACCGAAACCATCAGGTAGTCTAGTGTGTATATTCGGGACCACAGACCATGCGCGACGTACATACCTGGTTTACCGGCAGAGTCAGCTGAGCATGCTTGGAAGTCCGCCGCACAGGCTCCTTGTAGAGCGGTTTGAATGCACTGATTGTCGTTGGTAGGGCATTCAGCATTGATACAACCTACCATCGCATTCCATAACGCTCCGCTTTCTGCGTCGAGCGCCGCCAGACACGCTTGGGCACATGCCTCATCGGCACAAGCGCCGGCGCATTGTAGTGCTCCGGAGCAGCTGCTTGGGCTTCCGGCTCCGCCACCGCCCGTTGTCCCACCCGTGCCGCCACCGCCGCCACCACTCACGCATGCTTGAGCCTGCGATAAACATGCACCAGTAAAGGCGCTTTCAATACAGCTCTCGGAGCCGTCAGGGCACGCGGTCGAAAGACAAGAAAGGAGGGATTGAAAGCTAGATTGTGCCTCGGGTGTCGCCGCTGCGAGGCAACCCTGTAAGCACGCTTCATAGTTCGCATCACCACATGCACCAGCACATGTGAAGATGTCGGAGCAAGAACCTGTACCGGCTCCACCACCCGTGCCGCCGGCACCACCCGTAGACCCTGTGGCCCCAGTGAAGCCCGTTGCGCCATCTGCACCGTCAAAGCCATCTGCACCGTCAAAGCCATCTGCAGCAGTCGTGGCCCCGTCGTCACCAGTCGTACTGGGTGCACCGCTAGTGCCCTCTGTACCCGCGGCACCGGTTACCCCTGTGCTGCCATCAGTCCCGTCAGCAGAGCTGCCGGCATCCGTACCATCAGTACCAGGAGAAGACGCTGCATCCACTACTGAGCGTCCCTCGCCATCACTGCTGCTACATCCGAAGGCTACTAGAGCCAGCCCAAACACCATAATCCGCGCCACTTTCATGTATGCTCCCTCAGCACTACGCTGTTTTTGCTGAAATATTGTCTGCTCGGTCTCGCCGGCGCGGCACGCTACCACATCTTGTTTATGAGACATGAGGAAATTATGCACCTTATAGGTCAGAGACGCATGTTGGCCCGCACAACTGGTTCCGTTCATTGACTGGGCATAGATCCACCGCTTGCCACCACGGCAGACGTTTACACCAACCCGGCACGGACTAACCTGGTGATCATTGAAGCAACGGCCTGGCACCCGTACTCTCCAAATACTATGGGAGTACCACTCGGCCGATTAGATATGCCATTGAAGACTAGTCAGCAACGTCTACCCATCTTAGCAGGCGCTGTCATCATGGCGCTTATACCGGGGTGCACAGACTCAAAACCAGCTACCTCAGTCCTGCACCCTGCTTCGACACAAATCCCAATACCGGCGCAAGAAAAGGAACGAACGACGTCGATCCCGCAGCTGCCACCGCCTACTCAGGCCCAAATGATATCAAAGTCAGAGGCTCAAGCTCAGGCACCGGCCACACAGAAAACGATTGTTCCGACCATTCAGAGGCTTCGGGGCGAACAGGTCGAGCGCTTTCACGTATCTCGTGGCACACGATTCATCACGTTGGCTGGTAAGGGCGGTGTCATCCAAACCATCGATGGATTACGCGGGAGGATAATCGCAGAGCGACGGATTGCACCGGAGATTCTGTGTGATGGGAACGCAGTATCTACCGACGGCCGACAAATTCTGACCAGGCGGGGAAGACGCGTTCAGATGACGAATGTGTTTGACGGTAAAGTCTCCTATCTTGGTGAACCGCATGCCAGCCGCCCCAGATGTACCCTTGATGGTGATGGCCTACGGGTCGTCGAACTCACGAAAGAAAGCGCTCGCATTACACATTTTCACTCGCAAAAAGTAACGTCTCTTCCTGCACCAGAGACGGGGCGAATCCGTCGGATACTAGCCGATAGAACAGCTCGAGTAATCGTAGCTGATGCGACCACTGACGAACGAGACGTATGGCTTGTTTTCGGTGGAGGTGGAGGTACGTTCTGGCGCGCACTGGATCGAACTCGTGGTGGCTCCTCTATGGCCATCAGTGAAAGTGGCCGTTGGTTTATCACCGCATACGGGGAAAAACAGCTCCAGCAATGGGACCTTGATTCTGACCAAGTCGTCGCAACGTGGCCATTTCGAAAGGTTTACCAATTCCAGGGACATGATGAACGCGTGCTCGTAGAGACAAATACGGATGGTCTTGCCCTAGTGGACAGAGCTAGTGGCGAAATTGTGGCGCAGTGGGGGATTTTCAGGCGCAGTTATCCTGCGGTGGATATAGTTGTGTATAGTAGCCATTTTGAAAACACACTGAGACAGGTATGCCCAGAACAATTGCATTGGTAGAAGATGATGCGGCCATTCGGGAAAATTACACTCTGGCGCTACAGGCCCAGGGTTATCAGGTTCAGGCTTACGCCGATCGCCCACGTGCAGCCGCCGCCTTTGATACCGCGCTACCTGACCTGGCGATCATTGATATTGGACTGGTCGATGAAATGGAAGGCGGCTTTAAGCTTTGCCAGCAGTTACGACAGCTTTCACAAACCTTGCCAATTATCTTTTTCACCGCACGCGACAATGATGTTGATACCATCAGTGGGTTACGCATGGGCGCGGAT
>PKDL01000059.1 GCA_002863065.1 Pseudomonadota bacterium | reverse complement strand
ATGTTCAGCCGATTGGCGTGCACCTCGCTCCTCGCAATGCTCGTCGCTTGCGGTGCAGAAGAATCAGTGACCGAAAACAATGTGGAGATGACCAACTCGGAAATCTCCGGAGGGCAGAACGACTCTACTTCAAGGAACGTGGTGGGCGTGGCTACCTTTGGCGGCGGCGGGTTCGGAATCTGCTCGGGCAGCCTCATTTCTCCAAACGTTGTTTTGACGGCCTTTCACTGCATTGCACCGTTGACAAATTCATTTGGTGGCAGTGTGGACTGCAATAACACCGGGTTTGGGAATCCGTACAACGCGTCTAGCATATCGATCACTACAGACCAGACGATAAGCCAGGGCAGTCAATATTACGGGGTTAGCGAAATTATCATCCCGCCCGGTAGTGGAGTCTGTGGTCGAGATGTTGCCCTGCTGGTGCTAAGTCAACCGGTCCCGAGTGCTGATACTGAACCGCTCGTCCCGCGAGTGGACTCTCCGATTGGTGTAAATAACAACGGTTCTGACGAAGTCTACAGCGCGGTCGGCTATGGCAACACCAGCGGCGCCGGTGGCGGGTCTGGTCAGCGACGTCGGCGAGACGGACTCATTACGCAATGCATCGGCGGTAGCTGCCCCTGGTACTCAAGCGCATTTGAAAGCGAGTGGATGGGTGAGACAGGCGTATGCCAAGGCGACTCGGGCGGACCTGCACTCGACGAAGTAGGCCGTGTCATCGGTGTTGTTTCCCGAGGCGGTCAAAACTGCTCCACACCTATATATGCCCGAGTCGATGCGTGGGCCGAATGGATGAGCCTCGCAGTCGTGGAGGCTGCACAGGATGCAGACATCCAAGCTCCCGAGTGGGCGACCGGCGGGTCGACAGCGCCCACGTATCTCTGGCCTGTCGGATCTTCCTGCGAGGGTGGGAGCGACTGTCCGTCCGGCTTATGTGAGGATGGGATCTGTACTCGGCAGTGTAATGAAGAGTTCTCTTGTCCTGCGGGCTTCTCATGCATTGGTGGCGGGAACGGTGAAGACGGTGTGTGTCGACTCCAACCGGTTGGTACATTGTGCACTGAGGATGGTGATGACTGCCTGGGAGGCATCTGCGCCAATGGCTTATGTACAAGGCTCTGCTTAGAGTCGCCTGTGCCATGCCCATTCGGCTTTACCTGCAATGAGGAGCTTAATCTGTGCCGGCCCATCGAAATTGGTACGGAGTGCCAATCGGCCCTCGAATGTGACGCTGGGCTGTGTATTGATGGCCTCTGCACCCGCGCATGTGACCTTGACCTGCCCTGTCCAAACGATTGGACCTGCTGGAACACCATGTGTGTCCCTTCGCCCGTAGGCGTGCCCTGTGCAGATGATACTCCGTGCCTCGGTGGGTACTGCAATGATGATTATCGATGTACTACGGGGTGCCAGACGGACGGCCCGTGTCGGGGCTGGACTTGCCAAGACTTTGTGTGCGCGCCCTGACGCTTTACTCCTAAAATATATCCAGGTTTTCCGTATACTTCTTGCGCGCATCAAGCTCAATGTAGCGACGCCTTAACTCCGCCAATGGGCGGCAGCATCACACCGCATGCGTTTTCACTCGCGCAGACGGGTCTGCCAAGTTCCAATGGTGCTCGGAATACTCGGTTCCTTGAAGCATATGGGGTTGGAGCGTCGCCTAAACACTTTATGGCTTGGGATGTACGAAGTTTATCGAATGGATGCGCGATGTGAGCCACTGCTAGCATATGTTGGTAGCGCTATTGTAAACGTCCCCTGAAGGACGTTCGACTACGGTACCGCATTGATACCCTGAGTCATTATTCGTCGTCGCCGGACTGGTGGCTTGGTTGCTCTGAATGCTCTGCCAACGACGCGGTTCCGTTGTATTAACGATTAGCTGCCGGACCAAAAAAGGCGAGTAGCTCTGGGGCACGGCCTCGATTCTTGGCATCTCGACTGATATTGCGCTGCACTTCGAAGCACTGAATCCGAGCATCTGTATACAGGTCCCTCGACACGTCGGTATCGTGGTTACTGATGATGACATTGACCCCATTCTTCCCTAGTTCGCGGGCGGTATCTGCGAGTCGCTTGTGGTCGTCCAACGAGAATCCCATTTTGGTGTATGCGCTAAAGTTTGCTGTATCGGAGAGCGGTACATACGCGGGATCGCAATAGACCAAGTCTCCCGGTTCAGCGAGGCGCATCGTCCCCTCAAAATCTCCATGCCGAATTTCTGCATGCTGAAATTTACGGTGAAGATTCAAGAGCTCTTCTCGAGGGAATTTGACCTTCGTATAGCGGCCATGTGGAACGTTATAGAGCCCTTTGGAGTTCACTCGGTATAGCCCATTGAATCCATGACGACTGAGATACAGTAACAACATAGCGCGGTCACGTCGGCTTCCGCCGTGTAGCAGGATGTTGTTGTATTTTTCCCGATACTTCTCATAGGCCTCTTTGGTGTTCGTTTTTTCTGAGAAGTAGCTCTCACATGCCCGAATGAATGCATGACCGTCCTTCTTGATGAAGCGATAGAAGGCGATGAGGTCTGGGTTGTTATCGTTCAGAATATACGCGGGATAATTTGTATTTAGACAGACGACCGCTGATCCAAGGAACGGTTCAATAAGACGTGGTGCGTCCGGAAATGCCGCTAAGAGCTTGGGTAGAACTGAATACTTCCCTCCAGCCCACTTGAGTGCGGCTCGCAACCGAATCTCGTTACCGCTCGTACTTGATTTCCGGGTCGTAGGTGCCATGCAGTGTCGCAACCTACTCGGTACATGGCATTCGGACAAGCGTTGTGCATCGAGTCGTGTGTATCTTCGACCCAATGTCGTGTCAGTTCTGACTCAGGACCAGTCCTCTCCTCATGTCCGGATCCGTTGCAGTGGTACGGTTAGGCTCATTGGCACAGACCTTGGTTATGTAAGTATCGCTGCCGTTATCGGCTCTAATTGAACTCTTACACAAGGAACCATTCATCATGAACCCGTTCAGAACTACGATACTCAGGGTTACCCGTTCGACGAGCGCCGGGCCCGCACTGTTACTTGCCGCCCTCACCCTGTTGACAGCAATGTGCGTTGTATCCAGCCTGCATGGTTGTCGCCGTGACGTGTCCAATGTGTACCCAGGGGAGGGGGCCGCCCAAACCACGGACAATGCGACTTCCTTGGAATTAGCCCCCATCAGAGAGAGTGCTTCTCGGTCCAAATCTGAAGCAAGGCATGGCTCATCGGAATCACGCGATGACGGCGTAATTAATCCAGCCGAAGTCGATGCAGCCTTGCGAGATGATTTGGAAGTGATGTGCGAAGTTGATACGGACGTAATTACTGGACCTCCAACGCCTCCGATTCCCGTGCGCCGCACCATGGCTGAGCGCGTCTCGCCCAGTGCCGAATTGAGTATTAATGATAGTGCCATCGGTACCGCTATCGAGAAGCGTCGTCTGATAGGTCCAGGGGACAGATTTCATGCAAATGGCGAAAGTGTATGGGCTTGGGTGAGTGTCAAGAACGTCGGTCCAGACACTAGCCACGTGTGGATGATCTGGAAGCATGAAGGCCAGGTGCGATCTCGTGTGAAGCTGGATATTGGTAAAAGTCCGCGATGGCGTACCTGGTCCCGTTTCCGGATGGGTAAACGTCATGTAGGTTCTTGGACGGTGGAAACTACTGATGCGGATGGTTCACAAATGGAGACACTGGCTTTTGAGGTGGTACCCGCCGCAACTGCTACCACTGCCCAATCGGATGTTCCGGCCTTTGATTAGCGGTGCTGCATTCGCCGCGACTCTGTTGTCGGATTATCTCTGCGCATCTGGTTGCTGGTCGGGGTGAGCTGCTCGAAATTCATGAAGCTCACCCGCTGATATCGCCGTTCGGTTCAGTGTCGGAAAATCATTCATATCTACGCCGAAGCGGTGCGCGTTATATACCTGTGGTGTGAGACAGATATCCGCGAATGTGATCTTGTCTTTCCATAGGTACTTACCAGCATTGGGCGCTACTAGTGCTTCCAGGGCTTGAAATCCATTGTGAATATAGTGCGCTGCCCAGGGCTTCCAATGTGGACGTTCAACCCCATACTCAGATTGTAAGCGACGAAGCGTTGCTAGGTTCTGTAGCGGTTGGATACCACTATTGATGACTTCGACAGCCTGGCGGACTGACGCACGCCCCGTCGGGTCTGTTGGTAGTAACGCTGGATTCGGCCGTGTTTCTTCAAGGTATTCCATGATGGCCACGCTTTGGGTCAGCATCTGTCCATCGATATGTACCGCCGGCACTTGCCCCATCGGGTTACGTTTGAGGTGATCGGTACCTAACTGCTCGTTATGTACCAGATGCACCGGAATGACTTTGAAGGGGATTCCCTTTAGGAGAAGTGCTAGTCGAACACGCCAAGTCGCTGAAGAACGCCAATATCCATACACTGTGGCTGTCATCGTCTAGTCGACCGCCACGACCGTTTGTTCGATGGTTCCGAATATATTCGAGTCGCCGTGGAGCATCCTAATCTTGATTGTATCACCCGGTACCATGAACGGAGTTATGAACTCGCCCGTATCAATTTTCTCGATCATACGTTTTTCTGCCAGGCAGCTTGAACCACGTGCTCGGTCTACATTGCTGACGGTACCACTTCCGATAATGGTGCCGGCTCCTAACGAGCGAGTTTGTGAGCAATGTTGAATGAGATCCAGGAAGCTGAAGTGCATTTCTGGTCCAGCATTTGGGTTGCCGTACCAGGATCCGTTGTAGTCAGTGAGCATATCGAGATTGATGCGGCCCTCATTGAAGCTTTCGCCTAATTCGTCAGGGGTGACCGCGAAGGGACCAAAGGCGGTACTTGGCTTGGATACGTAAAATCCGAAGCCTTTCTTCAACTCAGGGGGGATGAGCCCGCGAAGAGATACGTCATTGACAAGCATGAGTAATTTGATGTGCTGCGCCGCATCCGCTGCCTTTGTACCCATGGGTACGTCATCGGTAATTATCGCGACCTCAGATTCGAAATCGAGACCCCAACTTGGATCGCCCCACGGAATATCGTCACATGGCCCTAGAAAGGTATCGCTACCTCCTTGGTACACAAGAGGGTCGGTTTCGAGCGTTTCCGGAGGTTGAGCCCCACGCGCTTTTCGTACCAGCACGATATGATTGATATAGGCGCTCCCGTCTATCCAAGCATAAGATCTCGGAAGTGGACTTTCCAAGGCTGAAGTATCGACCTCAAATTCACCTTCGACATTGCCTGTCTGAAGGGCCTCGAATCGTAACTGAAGCTTTGGAGCAGTCGTCACCCAGGCATCAAGCGCTGCCTGTAGGGTGGGTGCGATGTCACTTGCACTTACTCCTCGCGTGTTGTCTCTGGATACGACGATCAACTCGCCGTCTCTTGTTCCATTTTTTCGTGTAGCTAATTTCATTTCAGTGACTCCAGCTCTCGTCGTAGTTCGTGTCCTCGACGTGTTGTCCTGCGGAGGTATGGTGTAATGGATCGAATGTATCGATCATGACTGCTAACTCATCGGCTCGTGTGGTCCCAATACTACGTTCATATGCTCCAGGATGTGGACCATGCGGTATGCCTGCTGGGTGGTAGCTGACCGAGCCTGCATTTAGGCCGCGCCGCGAAGTAAAGTCCCCGTCACAGTAGAAAATGACTTCATCAACGTCCACGTTGCTGTGCGGGTAGGGGCATGGGATTGCGTCGTCGCCAAAATCCACCATTCGCGGCACAAAACTACAAATCAACGACCCTTTCGTTGCGAAGGTACCGTGCACTGTGGGTGGTAAATGATAGGACGCAATTTTAGGGCGAAATGCCGCTATCGGAAAAACGAACGGCCACACCATGCCATCCCATCCGAGCACATCCAGGGGAGAATGCGGATAGTCATGTGATGTGAAGCGATCGCGACGTTTGCTCACTACATGCCGCGGACCATTAGGGTCGATGGCTCCATCGATGTGGGGTGATACGAAATCGCGATGTGTATAGGGCGCATCCATGCGTAACTGGCCAACAGGATTGCGGTATTGCTTCGGCAAGTGGAGCCCAGTCCGGCATTCAATCCAAAACCAGAACTGCGCCTTTTTTTGCAATTCAAACCGATGAGCGACCGCGCGGGGGATGAATACATAGTCGCCCTGCCTAAAATCTAATCGGCCGAAGGTAGAAATAAGCGTTCCGCCACCTTCTTGTACGAAGAATAGGTCATCGCCATCTCCGTTTGCTAAGTAGAAGTCGTCGCCGGTCTCCGGATGAACAACCCCAACCGTTAGGTCTCGGTTAAACATCAACGGCATACGCCCGGTGCTGGTGGTTCCACCAACGCTTTGGTCAAAGCCTTTATAGTGGCGTCGGCGTAAGGCCTCAATGTGTGAGCCGCGGTCAGTACGCCCTGCCCATAGCGAGGTGCTTGATGTGCCATTCGTATGATTCTGAGGAGGCTGTTCGTGGTACAGGATGGAGTACGGTCCATCGAATCCATCTCGTGTAAAACAGTGTTCGAATCGAAGGTCCCCTGCATCGTTTCGAAACGCCGCATGGGTGCGACGCGATATGTGTCCCGAGCGCCGATAGTGGATCATGACTCATCCTCGTCCTGAGCGCGCTCGATTGCTTCGAATAACGCACGGAAGTTTCCTTCACCGAAACCATCGTCGCCACAGCGCTGTATTAGCTCGTAGAAAAATGGTCCGGCTTCGGGCTCATTGTAGAGCGACATCGCGTCCGTCATGAAAACTTGGATGAGGTAATTATCCACCGGTTTGCCATCGATGAGAATGCGCAGTTCATGTAGCTCATCTAAGCGGTGCGCAAGGTTATCGACATTCACGCCTCGCTCAGCGAGGCGTGCCGGCGTAGATTTGTAGTAGACGTCAGGTGTATTCAGGAAGCCGACTTGGTTTTTTCGCAAGGTCCGCACTGCTTCAACTACGTTATCTACCTCCAGAGCAATATGCTGGATTCCAGACCCGTGATTATCTTCCACGAATTTATTGATTTGCCCTTCCTTGAAAAACGGCTGCAGCGGCTCATTTACGGGAAACTTCAAGCCGGATTTGGGATCCCACATCACTACCGACCGGAGTCCCGTTCCAGAGTCTCCTCCGGCCTGAATGTCTTCTGTGTGGAAGGCGATATCCCAGCATTGCTCCATTCCTAAGACGTGCTCCATCCATAGCTTGGGTGCGGCCATCGTTGGGGCATTTGACGTGATATGGTCCACCTTTATGAAGTTGAAGGGCCGCTGTAATGATGTACTGGTCACGGCTTCAAACCCAGGTGCGAAACACTCCGTATCGCGCCTCTCCATGAAACGGAAGCTCACGTCACCGAATGCGGTGGTAATACTGAAGTGGCGGAACAATCCCCCATCTTCTGTCTGAGTATCTCGAATGGCATGTATCGGGGTGGCTTCACGTCCGATTAGAAAACTCCACGCTCGTTCGATGTCTTCCACCTCAAACGTCAGCGAGCCGATACCGGCGGGGTGGCGGCTGAGGTATCGCGCGGCTCTGCAGGTGTCACGCTCTGGTGTACTGACCACGACCTTGATGCCACCACCTTGATAGACCGTGCTGCGTTGCCCGGTTGCGTTCGTCATTTGGTCGCTGGATCGCCAAGTAGGTTGCCATCCCAGGCCATCGGCGTAGAAACGATGACTTCGTTCTGGTCGTTGAACGAAGAAGTGAAACGAGTCCATCCCCAGTATGCCCAGTTCTACGGATGCAGCCATTCGTTAATTCCTCCTGAGGACCGTTGTTATGCGTCGTGTTCTCGTCGGTGGATACGCCCGGTGTCAATCGCGGGTCTCTTCAGACCGACGACCGACGCGTATCACGTTTCCGTACATGTTTTACGCTCAGAACGATGGCGAAGGTCGATTTGATTCATCATCGAGTTCGAAACCCACCACGCAGTTCCCCGGCACTGTAGTACCTCTACCGGGTCTGGCACAAGCCATCTTGAGGGCCCAGCCACAACTGTTGATCCGACCGCCCATGAGTACGGTGCTTTATTCATTGTTTTCGCGGGATAGAGAGATATAGACACAACAGGGCTATCGTTGGTGGCTTCGAAAGTATTCAGTTCAGTCTCAGAGCTTGCTAGCATTTCATCGTGATCATCTATGAAGTAAATCTCGCAGTAGAGCCTTCAGTACTTTCCGAGTGGCTCCCATGGTTGAGAACCCACATATCTGAGTTACTGGCACTGGATGGTTTTATAGAGGCCCAGTTAGAGCAGCAGATCGACCCCATAGATACGGTTACGAGCACGGTATCGGTCAGTGGGATGCGAGCGCACTATACTGTCCGCTATACTCTGCGCGACCAAGAATCACTGGATTGCTATCTCACTCAGCATGCACCACGGCTACGGAATGATGGATTACGCCGTTTTCCCGGGCAAGTTTCAGCGTCGCGTCGGGTATTAAGGCTGCTGTCCTCTATCGGGACGACCGAATGAAGTGTTTGAACGGGATATCCGGTACGGTTTGGCTGGTCGTACTCACTCTGATCACCCTGCTAGGGCCTCAGATTTTACAGGCAAAGGAACTTGCTTCGGGGCGATATTCTTTTGGTGTAAATGGCGGGTTTTCTAACCGTCACGTCAATGTTGGAGGCAGTTTTGGATATGTACTCGAATACGGTTTTCAACCACTAGTTGCTGTTGGGTATGGCTACCGGAACGATAGTACTGTGGAGACGCATCAAGTGCGAACGACGCTGGAGTTGCGCTGGTATGCTCCGCTAAAAGGTCGGTTCACGCCCTATCTCTCTATCGAAGGCAATCACGTCTATCTGACTTGGGACTCGCCAGAATCTGTAGAAGAGCACAACCCTTTCCTCGTTGGCGGAGGCGGTGGACTAATGGTCTTTCTCTCAGACAACATCGGGCTTCAGTTCGGTGTATTTTTGGGCACATGGCTAGGAGCGGATGATCGGCTGTATGACCTAGGCGTTGTTGATGAGGCTCCAGTGGTTACTGGACGCTTTGGAATGATCCTTATGCTCTGAATGATGTTTTGTGCGGGGCGCTTATATTCGCACAATTACGCGTTGGCCGCGCGATCTAGTCGTCGCGGCAGCACAATACGAAAGGTGGTCCCGACATCGATTTTTGAAGTGCATTCGATGCGTCCTGCGTGCCTTTCTACGGCTAGGCGGCACAGATGAAGCCCCAGACCCATACCTTGTTCGCCTTTCGTGCTGAAGAAGGGATCAAATATCCGGGTCTGAACGCTTTCCGGCATTCCATACCCTTCGTCTTCAATCTCTATTGAGGCGTAGTGGGCGTCTTGATATGTGCGTACTGTTATTCGCGCACCTGGTTCAGTAGCTTGCGCTGCGTTTCTTAGTAGGTTTATTAGCACTTGATAAATACGATATTGCTCAACACACACCCATTGGTCTGACCCGAGTTCAACGTTCACTATCCGTTGCTTCAGTTGTGTGTCGAACTTAGCGAGACTGACTGCGCGGCTAACCAGGTCATTCAATAAGACGACCGCCGACGTATCGTCTTGCGGCGAAGAATCGGCGTACCCATGCATTTCCTCTAGCAGCGCAGATACGGATCGAGTGGCATCGAACGCCAAATTCATGAATGGTCGCGTTTCTTCACTGCAATCCGCATCGGCGATTCGTGAGAAACTATCTAATCCCTCGAGGTGGTGTCGTATCGATGTCACAAGACCGCCGGCGAGTCGACCGACTGTACTCAGTCGCTCCGTATGCAATAGGTGCTTTTGTGCCGTGTTCAGGGCAGTAATTGCATTCTGGAGTTCGTTATTTTCCTTCGATAGGCGTTGTGCAGTTTCTCTAACCACTGTGGAGAGAGCAATCGACTCATATACGTCTTTGAGGATATTCCAAACGTCACTTATATCGGATGTCTCCGGGATGACCCGTGCGACTCGCCAGATATTGATTGACCTGATCAGCGTATCTTTGTCGCGTGTTCCGCCGAGCAAAACCATACGGACCAGCGGCATGGCACCATACATGCGTTGTAATTCATCGGACCGATCATTGATTAGGTCTCGAGGGGTGACCATGATCACGGTTGGAACCGTCAGATCCGGGAGCTGTTCGGACCATAATTCGACTACTTTGGGAGTAGGTCTAGCCGAGGTATTCATGCCAGGTAAGGCCTTTAGGCAGTTCGGCGTAGCTAGTACCGAAAATTGGTTTTCGAGTGTTCGAGACATGCCTATGGCTCCTTTTCGCCATTGGCTATGGCCGAGATCGTAAGCCGAGCTGTGGTTCCCTGGTTCAGGGTGCTATTCAGCTCGAGGCCACCGCCGTGCGCCACTGCCACAAGTCTAGCGATGCCAAGACCGATACCGAGTCCACGTGGCTGTGTGGCGCTGAAGAACGGAGTCAATGCGTTTGCCAGCGTTTCTGCGGACATACCGGTACCATCATCCATTACCTCAAACATAATCTCGTCTGCTTTGCGGTACACTGACAGAGTGACGGTCTTTGGATTGGATGCCGCGGCATTGCGCAGCAGCGCGAGAATGCCCTGACTCAGGCGCACTCGGTCTGCAAGTATTTCCTGCGCGTTCGGATGCACGTCGATGCGCCAAGCGCAGTGTGTATGCCCGGCTTCAAGACGGAACAGGCTAAGGGTCTCATTTAGAAACCGCTGTGAGGCATACGGCGTCAGTCGTACCTGTATTTCCTCGCTGCGAGCGAAGGAATTCACGTCACGCATTAGTGAAACGAGGGAGGCGATGTGTTCCTTCGCATCCGTGAGAGCCGACAGTACCGGTGCTGACGGTGACTGCATCTCGATCTCGGATAGTACGCCTTGGATAAGCGCGAGATGGTTGTTTACATCATGCGTGATCCCTGAGGCGAGCCTGCCAAGGGTTCCCAAGCGCTCTGCCGCGAGTTGTTGGTCGTGTGTTTTGTGTAAGTCGGAGAGCGTGCGAACCAAGCGGCGGTGCTGAACGCTAAGAGTAGTCACTAGCTTTTGAAGTAGTAGATGTTGGGTACGCAGCGCTAACCCATCGGCCACTGTAGCCTTGAGTTCGTTATCGGACCAAGGTTTTAGTAAAAAGCGATAGACTGCGCCGTCATTCACTGCAGACACGATAGGCGACACGTCTGAGTACGCCGTAAGCACGACTCGGATCGTATCCGGATAGGTCTTTGCGATGTTTGCAAGTAGCTCGACGCCGCTCATATGCGGCATCCGTTGGTCACTAATGACCATGTCGATGTCGGGGTGCTCTCGAAAACATTCCAGTGCATCATGGCCGTTGTCCGCGGTAAGAACGGTATATCCTTCATCTTCCAAAAGTGCTTCAAGTACCACTAAGTTACCGAACTCATCGTCCACGATGAGGACCGTCTGACATTCAGGAACTTCGACGAGCGTCCCCACCACAGACGGGTCGTGCCAATCGACACTGAACGCAGCTCCAGCTGGTTGAGCCTGTATGCTCACAAATGCATCCCCTTATCTTTTCGACCCCGCATGTGCTCGAAGCATGGCCTGCTACCGCCGCAACTTCTCGTCGTATGCACCCGCTATGAACGAATCGTTTTGGAATAGGGACAGTGGTTTTTCGTACGAACGCATGATTTTCGCATCGCTGGACCGCACAATACTTCGACTAAATGCAATGAAAACCGAATGTTGAAAGGTTTCCATACTGCTGAATGCAAGACCGACTTATATCGACTTAAATCAGAGGCTGAACTGTTTGGTGGGATTATGGGTCTGGAATTTCGACAGATTTTGGAGGGTTCCCATGTCATTTAGTGAGCCGGTAAGGCCCACTAAATGCGACATGGTACATGCCGAACGATGGAGTACCGTTCGGCCGTCAATTAGATGCGCTCTACGCCCTTCTTCTTGACAATAGCCTTCCAAACCTCGGCGGGAAGCCAAGCTGGGCGGTTAGCCGGAGCCGGCACTTTCTCGCGTCGACCCTCAAATACGTGTACGCGGTTTGTTCCACGCTCACGAAGTTTGATATCCGTGTAATCACGGTTAGCGGCTTTTAGTGCAGCGCCACGAGGCTGGCGGCTGCTGAATACGATGTTGGTATCTTCCCCGTTCGCGTCAAGTAGAACGAAATTCTTTTTCTTTGCTTCTGTCATTTGTTCGTCTCCCCTGAGGAGCAGTTGATTGAGCTCTGAATTGCCGTCTTGTATCGGAAAGTGCAAAAAAAAATACCCTTCCGAATAAATAAAATCGTGGCACTGAGAGGCATTAGGCGTGTAAGGCTCTGGAATCATTCGCGTTTTTCGCAAAAGAGAGAAAAGTAAAAAATACATTGTAAATGCTTAGCAGTGGGTCGTTCGAGGAAGCTTGAATTATCCACTTTTGACTCATTCCGACTGTTTTGGGGGATCAATCTGCGTCTTTTCTGTACTCACTTCGTGAGGTGGTTGTACTCAATAAGGTACGAAAACTGTCGGTTTCTCTAGCGGTAAGATGCTGACAAATAGTCGGAGCGATGAGGTTTTGACGAACGAGCAGACGGCAAATCGCCTCTTGAGGGTATCGGAATTACGGGAACGCCAGGCGCAAAATACCTTGGCGCAGGCTCAGGCTGCTATGGCGCAGGCAAAAGCCGAACTTTCTAGCCTTAAGGTGCGTCGCGAAGCAGCTCAGGCGCAGGTCAGAGAATCGATGGCAGAGGCAGTGCGTTCTTCTCAGCTAGAGTGGATGAGTCGCGCGCTGCTTTCGGATGATGCCGCAATCCGACGTGCTCAAGAAAATGTTGACGCCGCTGCGGTCGCATTGGAAAGCGCCCTAGCGGCATACAGAGAGGCTTCTAAGAAGCGTATGGTTGCGGAAAAATACCGGGATTCCATGCGCCGCGCGCGTCTTCAAGATGTGAGTAGGAAGCAGGATCGCAATGCATCTGATCGTTCGGGTCGGTCGAGGTCAGCAGATACGCCTACTTCGGATCCTGAATAAGTCGCGCTTTCTCAAGCATCAGTGCGTAGCTATATCCGGCTCCAAAGTCTTTGTTCAGTGCGACCTTACCTTCGATGACAATCTGGTCGCCGACTGCTGCCGAAGCAGTTGTTGTCACCACCAGATCATGGTCTGACGCTGCCGGCGTACCCGAACCATCTTGGACGTGAAGCCAGTTGGAACCGAGTATTTCGGCGTTGTACTTCACCACCAACCCTCTGATTTTTACCACTTGGCCTTCCAGCTCTACGCGACGTGCGTATAGGTCGGATATATGCATCCCATTCGGACCAGATGGTACTGTCATTAGTGCCGAAGGCTTTTGTGTAGACGAGGATGTTGCCCCTTTTGCATTGGTTTCAGCAGGTCTTGCCCCCAAAGTACCAAAGTAAATTTCATCGAAAGTTCGCTGAAGTGTTGGTGACTTAAATTGGCTCATTCGGTGGGGGTTGAGCACCCGAACCGATTCGCCGATTTCGACCGGTTCTTTTAGGACCGCTGTCCAGGTTTCTCCGCTGTCCGTCTTGAGGCGGAGGTAGAGATATTTCCCTGCCGGAATTTGTTCTTTCACTACGCCTTGTATTTCCGCAGTGCCCTGCTTGCTTGTAGCCACCTGGGAGTTGACCGGTGGGTGACCCGCAGGTAACGAGTCTGCCACGGTCGATGTATTGTGCACCGGAGCAGTGCCTACGGGAGCTTCAGTAGCTCCAGCCACCGGGCTCTGCACCGCATTGGCACTATTTTCTTCGGTGCCAAGGTTTGTCGTATCGGGCTTACAGCCTATCAACGAGAAAAGCAGGATGGTCGTTATCGTCATACAGCGCGACGTTCTAAGCATTTCTATCCCTTTGGTTTTAGCCGCTGAGTGGGCTGTTGGGCTCTGGCCACTCTGCGAGGTGTCGGTGCTGGTAGCACACCAATGCGGGGTGACCTCAGGAGAGTAGGACTCCCCACTAACGCGTGCAACTGCGGACCGCCACCAATCTGACGTATTGCTGCTTTTTACCGTCAAACATTTGGCAAGAGAGCACCTCGCATCTTTGTATGAGTCTGTTTATATTGAGTTTTTATGTTTTGGATCGCTCATTGCTATACGTGGTGTCAGACCGCTAGGAGCGAACAGTGAGTAACGGAGTTTACAGAGCAGTATCAGGCAGCCTTGCACAGCTAAGGCAATTAGATGTCCTGTCCAATAATCTCGCACACGTAGATACACCTGGCTACAAAGGGGACAGAGTCCGCTTTCGCGAGGCACTCGACGCGGCGGGTGAAAAGACGGGGTATGTTGATACACCCGAAGCTGCGACAAGCCTTACCGCAGGACCCATGGCGAGGACGGATAACCCTCTCGACTTGGCTCTAAACGGTGATGGCTTCTTCGTGGTTGACACACCGGCTGGTGAGCGTTTGACACGCGCCGGTCGGTTTCTGGTAGGCGGAGACGGGACTTTGAGGACCGTCTCTGGGCATGCGGTACAGGGCACGGCGGGTCCTATTCAGATACCGATAGTGCCGGAAGGCGATGGCAGTATCGACATTCGCTCGGATGGTCAGATTTTTATGAATGACCGCCCACTTGCCAAACTCAAGCAAGTCAAAGCCACCACGGACCAGATTCAAAAGGTAGATGACCAATTATTTGCTGTTCCTGACGGTGTGGCGTCGCTGCCCGTGTCGAATGCGGAGGTAATGAAAGGACATCTTGAGCAATCGAATGTCAATCCGGTCCTGATCATGACGCAATTGGTAAGCGTTCAACGGTCGTTCGAAACACTGCAAGAAGCGGTGAGGACCTATCGTGAGATGGACCAGATGTCGCAGCGGCGTCTGCGTTAGGAGCATTACTTATGGTACGCGCACTCAATACAGCGGCGACGGGTATGGCGGCTCAACAAACACAAATAGATGTTATTGCCAACAACCTGGCTAACGTGAACACACCCGGTTTTAAGAAAGCACGGGCTGAGTTTCAGGACTTGTACTATCAGCAATTGCGTAACGCGACCCCAGCCGACGGAGGCACGGCAGCACCAATCGGACTCGAGGTAGGCCAGGGTGTTCGCGTTATGGCGAGTCAGAAGATTTTTACACCAGGCGAAATGATGCAGACCGGTGGGAAGCTCGACGTCGCGATTGAGGGGCGTGGCTTTTTCCGGCTCCTCAACCCTGATGGGACCTTTGCGTACACACGAGCCGGCCAATTCCGGGTGAATGAACAGGGCCAGATGGTAAATGTAGATGGCTACCCGCTGGACCCAGGCTTGTTGATCCCCCCCGATGCGACAGACGTTGAAATATCACGCGAAGGCGTCGTGAGAGTGAAACAGCCGGGCTCTGAAGATTTGAATGAAATAGGTCGAGTACAAATAACCGTCTTTCAAAACCCTGCTGGCCTCATGTCACTTGGACGCGGCTTATACGGCGTAACGATGGCCAGTGGTCAACCTACAGAGTTTCAGCCGTCAACAAATGGCGCGGGTGCCATCGCACATGGGCAGCTTGAGTCCTCGAACGTCAAAGTCGTTGAGGAGATGATCGATTTGATTGCAGCTCAGCGCGCATACGAAATTAATTCCAAGGTCGTACAGGCCACGGACCAGATGCTTCGCGAAGCATCTCAAATGCGGTGATATACATGAACGGTAGCTTCATACATCCGGCCTGGTGCCGACGAGCTAGTGCTTTTCGGTTGGAATTGGTCTTTGTGGTGGTGCTCAGCCAGGCGGTTTTTTCGACCCCCGCGGGGGCTTCAAAAGGACATTCCGTCAGGGCGCAGTTGGCTTCTCATTTTACTGCAGCAGTCACCACCGCGCTTGACGCTACTGGTTCCAAAGTGACGGTGTCGGACATTCAATCTGCGAACAGCAAGCTTCTAGAACACCCGAGTCGTATCACCAGGTTTGAGCTGACTCAGCGGCGACGACCAGTCGGACGGGTGGCGGCACGGGTGTCGTTTGTACATGGCCAAGTCAAAACAGACACCTGGGTTTATGCCCGCGTGCAGGCGAAATTACCGGTCTGGGTCATGAGTACCACCGTGGATAGAGGTGCTCCAATACAGCGCGTTGTTAGGGTAGAGATGCGGGATGCTGCGCGACTACCGATTGATGCATTGACCGCTGATGCGCCCCTGGTGGGTCGTATTGCCTCGAGACGCTTGATAAGTGGTTCGCCTGTGACGAGCAGGGCTCTTACTACGCCTATGCTTGTGCGTCATGGCGACCAAGTGAAAGTCCTTGTGCGCGTGGGGTCGGTGCAAATTGCTGCCTCAGGTACCGCGATGCGTGATGGACGGCGTGGACAGCATATCCCTGTGCGGGTGCGACAAGGACGCGTCGTTCAAGCATCGGTAACCGGGTCGAGACTTGTGGAGGTAAAACGATGAGGTACCAATGCGTTCTCTCGCTTGTGCTTTTGACGCTCTTGGCAATTTTGCCGGGCTGTCCAGTAGAGATGAAGGACATGGCGGTCGTTGACCGACCTATCCCGAATCCGACTGCAGTGAGCGATGCATGTAAGCCCATGCACAGGATGGCAACCGTAAGTGACTGCTCTCCTGGCACCCGTGGCCCGAGCGATAACCGTGCACGAGGTCTCAATGATGTGGTGACGGTGGTGATTAGCGAGTCGGCTACGGCTCGTCGCCAGGCGACTACAGAAGTCAATCGCGAATCATCTATCAGCAGTAAGATCAATGACGTGGCCGCGCTACTGAAATACTTGCAGCCAGCGCTTTCCGGCGCCGAGCTTTTCGGCGGTGAGGGAACAGCTGATTTCTCAGGCGCTGGTACGACTGCTAGAACCGAGGAACTGCAGGCGCGAGTCACTGGCTTGGTCAAGCATGTCTATGCGAATGGGAACGTTTTCTTGGAAGCGCAAAAGTTTATTAAGGTCAACGACGAGATCCACAATCTCTATGTGAGTGGCATAGCGCGGCTCGCCGACATCAACGGTGACAATGAAGTTGAATCGTCACGATTAGCGTCGGCTCAAATCGTCTTTGATGGCAAAGGCGTACTGACCGACACAAACAAGCAAGACATCATGACCAAAGCGCTCAAATACCTAAACCCATTTTCTGCGTTCTAACGGCATGGGGACACTACTGATGCGATACACTAAACATCATCAATTAGCGCTCATGCTGACGGTTGCTTTCGTTCTACTGAGCACAGCTGCTGGGGCGATCCGTGTGAAAGAAGTTGCGCTGCTGGAAGGCGCGCAGAATATCGAAGTACGTGGTTTTGGACTCGTTTTTGGGTTGAACGGGTCTGGCGACACTCAGCAGGCGTTCTACACGAATAAGGCCCTTGCCGGCTTAATGACACGTGAGGGTCTCCAGCTAGACCCCATACAGGTGCGTACTAGAAATGTTGCTCTGGTGCGGGTTACGGCCTCGCTACCCGCATTTGCTACACCAGGTACTCGAGTCGACGTGACTGTAAGCTCTGTGGGCGATGCCCGTAGCTTACGGGGAGGAGTGCTGGATTTAGCGCCGTTACGTGACGCCAATAATACGATGTTTGTAATGGCGGGTGGATCACTCGCTGTCGGCGGGTTTAGTGCATCCGGCGCCGGTACTTCCATCACGAAGAATCATCCAACAGTCGGTCGTATTTCTGGCGGCGGCACCATTCGTCGTGAATTCTTACCCAAGCTACCGACGGATAGACTTATTTGGGCGCTACATCGAGCAGATTACACGACGGCGCAAAATATGGCGGTCGCTTTCAACACTGCAGGCCTGACATCTGCCGCTCTGAACAGTCGACAGGTCCAGGTCGAGGTGCCGGAGGCGAGACGTGCAAACCTCGTCAAGCTCATCGCAGAGATGGAGGCCCTCGACATTGAAATCGACAATGTTGCAAAGGTCGTCATCAACCCGCGTACAGGAACAGTCGTGATGGGGGCTAATGTCTCAATTGGTCCCGTCGCGTTGGCTCACGGTGGGTTGCAGGTGATTGTCACGGCGCAGAATGAGGTGGTTCAACCGAATCCATTGACTGCTGGTCAGCCTACTCGACTTCAGAATACTGCAGTGGATGCGAACGACGTAGCTGGGCGCGTACACCTCGTCGAGAAGACTGCAGACCTCAAGCAGCTTGTGGCGGCATTGAATGCACTCGGCGTTACACCCAATGACCTTATTGATATTCTTCAGGCGCTTCGACAAGCGGGCGCGCTAAATGCGGAGATTGAAGTCCAGTGAAACTTCAAGGTACAGGCGCTGGCAGTGCGCAGTTCGGGCGGTCCTCGGACGCAGATAAAGCGCGTCTTGCACAGGCTGCTCGGCAGTTTGAAGCGTTGCTCATGAAGCAAGTGGTCAAGTCGATGCAAGGCCCGTTGCGTAAAGGGGCCACGGGTCCTGGGCGCGGGATGTATGACACACTTGCAGACGACGCGTTGGCGCAGCACCTCTCTCGAGGAAACGGTACAGGTATTGCGAAAACGTTGTATCGACAGTGGACCGGCGAATCATTACCAGGAGAACTCACAAGTCGCCCATCGGCCACCAATCTCGGGGTTCAAACGACTATGGCGACTCCTCAGTCGGCACCGATGGATGCGGAGACGGGTGTATCTTGGATCGACGATGGCTCACGGCCATTGCATCAAATGATGCCTCCAGATGGTCTGGAGAATACCGCACAGCAACGGGATTTACCTACGCCTATACCGGAGCCTATTGCACCGGTTGATGAGCACGTGGGATGGGACGATGGCCGTCCTCTGCGAGAGCTTTTACCGCCCGACGGAACAGAAAATAAACTTTCTCTTAACAATCCAGACGGTAGGCACGATAACCCTCCCGGAGGAGTGCTATTCCGTAACGGAGATAATGAAAATGGATATCAAAAACCTCGAAGGAACACGTTTTCACTCAACGGACACGATCCGCGGACGAAAAGCCCCGGTGCAAGCCGACAAAGGGTCATCCGCGCCTACCGAGCGAGTGGCGGATGATACGACTGACCTTTCCAACACGGCGCGGGTAGTCGGAGTTGGTCGGGCTGAGGCTATGAAGCTCCATCAGCATGAGCTGGAGCGAATTGCCGCAGACATCGAGTCGGGAACATATTCAGCCGACTTGAATATCGTGGCTGAGCGAGTGGCTCAGATTCTGTTAGCGAAGGCCTAATTCGCCAACGGAAAAAAAGACCAGCGGAGTCGCTGGTCGATATATGAAGATGCGTGCGAGACAAACGCACAAGGGGAACGAATAGCGTGAAGACGACGACCATCATACGGAAAGAGCTGGAGGCCGAAGTAGCGGTGGTACAGCGACTTTCGCAATGTGTGAGCGTGGAGTTGGATGCCATTCGTTCGAACGACTACGGCCGTTTGCCGGATTTAGTCGCTGAAAAAGAGTCGCTTCTATCCGACCTGGAAACACGACGTGTGCGTCGCGAAAAGTTAGTGGCAGAGGCTTGTGCTGCAAACTTCGCTTCGTCGACCACCCTGGCTGCATTATTGGATCGCATGGACGATACCGATGCTCAGCCATTGCTTCGGCTTCGGACGGAGTTGTTGCGGCATATTGCGAAGCTCAGGCAGATGAATCAAACCGGGCGTCGTTACAGCCGGCGGCAAATACGATTCATTAGCGAAGCGAAATCGGTCTTGAGCGGGGAGGATACCGTGAACGCAGGGGAATATCTCCCCAGTGGCACAACCCGTAATGCACCGTCCAGTGGCATTGCCCTGGATATGACGGTGTAGGGGGACACATGGACTCGATCAAATCACTCATGGGCGGTGCTGCGAACGCCATCGGAGCACACAAGGCGTCGCTGGCGCTCACCAGCAAGAACATCGCAAACGCCAATACCGAAGGGTACACCCGGCAACGTATTACAATGATGTCGAGTACTCTGGGTAACGTCACAACTAGACGAGCGAGCTCGTTCCGGTCTGCGACCATTCAGCGGGCCATTCTGGGTGCGCAGCAATCCTACGGGTATCAATCCGGACGCTTGCAGAGTCTTCAGCTGGCAGAACCAGGGCTGAATGACTTGGACGGCAGTGGCGTCTCCGCAGCTTTGGACAACTTTTTCAGTGCACTATCTTCGCTATCGAACGACCCATCGGACGTCAATAGTCGGCAGAGTCTGCTTGCGCAGGCACAGGCTCTCGCTGGGGCCGTAAATGTAGCGGCTAAAGGGATCGAGTCTGCACGTAGTGCCGCTGAACAGGACGCCAGTCTCACGGTGACTGCGGTAAATCAGATTGTTCTCGATATCGCCGCATTGAACGGTCAAATTGATAAGACGCCAGTGGAAATGGGGCAGGCTGAACTAATCGATCAGAGAGATGTTCTGCTAAATGACTTGGCTCAGTATATGGAAGTCAACACCCTGGACCAAGACGATGGCACCGTACTGGTTTACGCAGCAGGTGGCCAGCCACTCATTCTTGGTGATGATGCAAGCCAGATGACACTCACCGGAGGCGGCAATGCCGCCCTTGGTCTTGCCATCCAAAAGCCGGACGGCGGTGTTATCACTATGTCAGACCCGCCAGGAGGCTCCTTGGGGGGCATCATCGAGGCACGTGACGATACACTGCGCTCTAGTCTCGACGAACTGGATCAAATGGCATTCAGTCTTGCGAGTCAGGTCAATACAATTCATTCGGCGGGTACGGCTCTCGACGGAACGACGGGGCACAACTTTTTTGCGCCTTTAGCGACTGCGGCAGGTGCTGCGGAAGCGCTGTCTGTTGACGACGGAATCAAAAGCGACCCGCTGCTCATTGCCAGTGCTGGCGACCCCACGCTGCTGCCTGGTGATAACCAAGTGCTGAAGGACATCATTGCACTTCAATCCACGGCAGTTGTTGGTGGTAAGACGTTGTATGAGTCCTATGATATCGCGTCATCGACGGTGACACTGGCAATGAATGATGCATCCTCTCAGATGCGTGCTTCACAAGCCCGATTAAGCGAAGTCACTGCGATGCGCGATAGCCGTTCAGCGGTTTCAATAGCGGAAGAAATGGTTGAGCTGAACGCTTCTGAACGAGCCTTCGATGCTGTGAGTCGCGTCTTCGACACCGCGGATAAGCTCTACGACACCTTGTTGCAGATGGTGTGACGGTGGCGAGTCTTAGGATGAAGAGGTAGCAATGAGAGTTACTGAAGCATTAGTCTACAATCGCATGGGGCGTAACAACACCCTCTCTCGCCAGCGGCTGGATAAAACCAGCCTGCAACTTATGACGGGACGGTCAATTGAACGACCGTCTGACGATCCACTCTTGGCGTCTCGCATTGAACAGGCCAATCGAGGGATGAGGCGCACCGATCGCTTTCGCGAAAATATTGCGCAGACTGACACGCACTATCGGAACGTAGAATCGACCGTAGCCACCGTGGTTGATCAGCTCTCAGAATTATCGGAGCTTGCGATTTCGATGGTGTCTGGTGCTATGAATGCTGACAATAAAAGTTATGCGGCGGAACAAGTGACGAACATTCTCCAGTCTATGCGTGCGCTGGGCAATATGAAATACGATGGGAAGTATATCTTCTCGGGTCGGCTAGAAACGACGCCAGCGTACGACGATTTAGGGAATTATCAGGGCGATGCTATTGGTCGAACGACCGAAGTTACTGACGGCTACTCGATCCAGGCGGACATGTCCGGTCTTGAGGTGTTTGGCGACCCAGGTGCTGGCGCAACGACAGCATTTCAGGCGGCGGAAAACCTTCGCACCGGCTTACTTGCTAATGATAATACGCAGATCCTTGCGGCGTTGGACGAGCTTCAAGCCGCGCACAAGACCGCCACTGGAGCGTGGTCGGTCATTGGGTATCGGCTTAGCGAATTGCAGCAGTATGACGGAATTAACGACGATCAGAAAATCAACTATGCAGAGCAGGAAGCCGACTTGGTTGGCGCTGATTACGCCAAAGCAGCTAGTGAAATGCAGTTCGCTGAGACGGTGTATCAAGCAAGCTTAGCGACGAGTAGCCGATTGATGGAGATCCTCAAAATGGAAGCTCGCCTGTAGGATTTACCCGCGTCCCTATTCGGATGTACGCAGCTTCGCGATTTGTACGGCATTGAGCGCCGCGCCTTTCAGCAGTTGGTCACCGCACACGAAAATGTCCAAGCCCCTGTCTCCGAATACGGGGTTACTACGTACCCGGCCGACCTCAACGTTGTACTTACCCGACGCACTCAACGGCATCGGATACTGGTTCTCGCTTGGATTATCTACGAGGTCGATGCCTGCAGACTGACGCAATACCTCATGCGCTTGAAATACATTCACGGGAGTCTGTGTCTCAATAGTTATCGCTTCTGCGTGTGCGCGCAGCGTAGGGATCCGAACCGCAGTACATGAGATTGGTAGCTCGGGCTCAGAAAATATTTTTCGGGTTTCCCAGGTCACTTTCATTTCTTCGCGTGTGTAGCCATTGTCCTGAAATGAATCGATGTGGGGTATGACGTTAAAGGGTAGGGGGTGCTGAAACGTAGACGCTGTATGTATCTCACCGGCGGTCCAAGCTCGTATACCATCTTCTAGTTCTTTCATCCCTGCAGCTCCAGCACCACTTGCTGCCTGATAGGTAGAAATGATGACTCGCCTTAATCCGAACGCTTGATGTAGCGGCCAGAGCGCCATCGCAGCAATTGCGGTAGTACAGTTTGGGTTAGCGATGAGTTGCGCAGACTGCGCTGCGGTCGGGTTGATTTCGGGGATAACTAATGGAACATCGCTCCGATATCTGAAGGCCGATGAATTGTCGACCACCAGCGACTGTTGGGACAAGGTCTCTGCATGCTCCTTTGCAAAGGTCCCAGAAACAGCCATCAGCACGATATCGCAGCGTGCTGCTTCGTCGCGATTGAATGGCTCGATTTCGATGTTGCCAAATGGTGTCGATTGCTGGCGTCCGGCGGACCGTGGGGACGCAAATAATCGTAATCTGCGTGGATAAAGTCCGCAT
>PKDL01000061.1 GCA_002863065.1 Pseudomonadota bacterium | reverse complement strand
ATGTCACTTCAATTGGTTCACTGGAAAGCCGACCAGCGTACTAGTCGAACAGTGCAAGAGGGACGAGCAGAGCGGTCTTCGACGAAACAGCAGACTTGGACGGCAAAAGCACCTCTGGGGAAGCTTCCGGGTATCCCAGTCAAGCAAGCCGAGAAAGCTGGGTTACATGCGTTGCTGCAATCACATCGCATGGCGGCCAGTGGTCTGCCTCCGCTCGCAACGTCGTCGTCGCAAGTGGTCCCGTCCGAGCCTGATAGTTTCATGGCACCATCCGCGTCCCTACCTCCAATATCTGGCGATACCGGAGCAGCGCAGGAAGATGATGCTCTGTCGTTGGCTCTGGCTCAGGCGGTGGCTGTGGCGGCTCAACAGCCGGAGTCCGAGCTGTCGATAGAAACGCATGAAGGTCTAACACCATCTCCAGCCATGGCTGTCGACCTAGAAAAGGATGGTGATAGTCTCGCCGGTGCCAGCGAGGATGCGTACGACGAGATCCAGATGTTGGATTTGTCATTGCCCGGCGTCACTGCACCTGGTGACGGTGTTGTCACGGATGCCACGGTATTTTCGGGTAATTCATCGATGGCATTGGCTCCCGCCCCAGACGCCGGGCGAACGCCGCCCACGGATGCGATGGCACGCGAAGTTTGGGATATGAGAGTAAAAGTGAGCAGCAGCAATCACTATTCGGTTTTAGATCTCGTGCCGGGCGCTCCTCTGTCGTCGATACGAGACCGTTATGTGTCTCTTCGAGCGCATTTTGACAGTAGTGTGTTTGGAAACGTCCTCGATATCGAAGGTCGCGCGGACCTAGACCTTATAGGAAGAGTGCTTGACCGGGTTGTAGACGACCTGACGGACCAGGATGCACGTACCCGCGTGGAAGAAGCACTCGGAGATGCTGGAATGAATGCATTTCAGATTCAAATGTATTTCGATGCGGAGCGAGCTTGGCGTGAAGCCAAAAAGCTAGCAGACCAACGTGACTATCCGGCCGCAATACGTTTTCTTGATAGAGCTTGCGAACTAAATGGTCGTGAACCCGAATATGCGGTGTGGCGAGCTGAGATGGAATGGGATCGACGGGTTGCGGAAGGGCGATGGGATAATGACGGTCGGGAATGGGTTACGAAGCGACTGAGCGTGGTGGTTTCATCACATCCGGAGCATGTTCAAGCGCGCGTTGTTCTGGCTAGAGCCTATCTGGAACTGGCAGATGAAGCGGGCGCACTGGAACAGTATCAGTTGGTACTCAAATATCAGCCTCGGCACGTAGAAGCCTTGGGCGCAGTTGCTCAATTAGAAGGGCAGATCACGAAATCGAGTCGTAGTGGGACACGCAATATCTTCGGCCGATTCCGGAAGGATTCCTGAGGCAGTCATCGCTGCACAGCATGCGGACGGAACACGTCGTTGCTCGAGTCGAAGTGCATACTAATTCTCGATTGAACCAGATAAGCGGGCTGCGTACACCTTCTCCACGGGACCGGTCATGAAAACGGAACTGAAGTCTTTGGAAACACGGTATCTTAGAACACCGCCCGGTAAGCGGATGCTTAGTTCTGTATCTGACGCCAGTAGCCCCAGTTGTACGCCGGTGGCAGCGGCTCCACCTCCACCAGTACCACACGCCAGCGTTAGGCCAGCGCCCCGTTCATAGACCACTAGGTTTGCATGGGTTCTGTCCACTATCTCGAGCCATTCTATGTTCGCGCCGTGAGCGAATTGCGTGTGGGTGGACAGCTTGGGACCCATGGTGGCTGCCTCCCCGTCGCGAGCTGGTCTGGGGATTACAAAGTGAGGATTCCCCAATGTCATGGGGATGCCAATGTATCGTTCATTTTGTATCGAGATCGCTACTTTAGGTTCGAATGTCGCTGGTCCAAGATTGACCGTAACACCAGTAACCTGCCCTTTAGCACCCACATGGGGGATACAGTGTTGAGGTCCCGCATCGGTGAGAATAGTCATCGGCTCATACGCAATACCAAGCTCATTGATGAGCCAAGCCACAAAACACCGCAGTCCGTTGCCACACATGTCCGCAGTGCTGCCATCTGAGTTAAATACTCGCATGCGGAGGCCATCGTAGTCGTACAGTGCAAGAATACCATCGGCTCCAACTCCAGTCCGCCGTGAACAGATGCGTTTTGTAACCTCTGGGGGGATATTTCCATAACCGCGGCGGTCTATGAGTACGAAGTCATTACCTAGGCCATGGTACTTGCAGAAATTAGTTGTCATAGTTCGATGCTACCGACCAAATCACTTGCCTGCTATCGTCTCATGTATGCAATGTCTCTTTGTTATTGATCCTATCGAGTCGTTAGATATCCATTTGGACTCTTCCTTCGCCGTGATGCTGGAAGCACAGGTCCGTGGTCATGAAGTCTTCTACTGTCATATCGGTGACTTACGGTTGGAGCAAGCACGGCCATTGGCTGATGCCCGTTCTGTGAAGTTGAGAGCTGTAGATGGTAATCACTATACCGCCGCAAGTACTCAATCGATCGGACTAAGCGAGTTCGATGCGGTTTTCATGCGGAAGGACCCGCCCTTCAATATGGAATACATCTTTGCGACCTACATTTTAGAGGCGGCAGAACCGGGTACCTTGATCGTCAATCGTGCCTCGTCACTGCGTAGTCACAATGAGAAGTTGTACGCATTACAATTCCCGTCGTTTTGTCCTGAAAGCATGGTGTCTTCGAAACAAAGTGCGATCATTGATTTCCAAAATCGGCTCAATGATTGCGTTGTAATGAAGCCCCTGGATGGGAACGGGGGAGAAGGCATCTTCATCGTACGACCAAATGACTTGAACCGGAATGTGATCATCGAGCAAAGCACGCGCCATGGCCGCAGACCAATTCTCGTGCAGCGCTACCTTCCTGAAGCAAAAGCAGGAGACAAGCGGATTTTAATTATCGACGGAGAATTCGAAGGTGCAGTACTCCGGGTCCCTAGCGGTGCTGACCCGAGAGGTAATCTGCATGTCGGTGCTCGTTCGGTTAAGACCGAGTTAACTGCACGTGAGCGGCAGTTGGTAGCGAAATTAGGACCTCAGTTGCGAGACGATGGGCATATCTTCGTCGGTATCGATGTGATCGGAGAGTGCCTGACAGAAATCAATGTTACGAGCCCGACCGGCATTCATGAAGTGAATGAACTGGATGGCCGTTGGGTCCAGGGACGAATTCTGGACGCCGTCGAGCGGAAAGTGAAAGCAGCTAGGAGTCCATAGGCGATTAGTGCGCGAACTACTTGATCGTATATGGGAACCGCACCGATCGACCCTGTTTTGACTTCGGAAAGCGCAGGCCGCTCACGACGCCTTTGATGCAGCCGCCCGCAGAGGTTCCGCTAACGGATGCTCCACTGGCGCGCCCGCCGGGAGCGATTCGGAAAGATACGATGACCTTGCCTGCCTCGCCGGCACCCTTCACGCAGCTACGAATCCGACTGTTGGCGGACCGCATGGTTTTCTTCACCTGTGAGTTTGTTGGTTGCGAAGGCAGCTCGGCTCCCCCCGCTCCTGCCTGCGATGCTGACGGCTTGTTTGGCTTTGATGGCGGAGCTCCCATCTTTTTCAGGAGAGCATTCGGGTCAACCTTCGGCGGATTTTTTTTCGCTTCCGCAGCTTTCGCTGCCGCCGCTTTCGACGCCGCTTTCGCTGCTTTTGATGCCGCTACCGCCTTTGCTTTTTCTTCACGGGCTTTCCGGTAGCGTTCGCGCCGAACTGCAAGTTTACGGCGTTCGGCAGCGGTCAGTGGCCGCTTGGGTTCTTTGGGCTTCACTTCAGCAGGCGCAGGCTGTGCTGCTGCAGGTTGTGTTTCTGCAGGTTGTGTTGCCGCGGGCTGGGTTTCCGCAGGTTGCGCTGCTGCGAGCGGTGCTTCTGCAGGTTGCGCTGCTGCGAGCGGTGCTTCTGCAGGCTGTGCTTCTGCAGGCTGTGCTGCTACGGGTTGTGCTGCCGCGGGAACAGCGGCTACGGGTTGTGCTGCCGCGGGAATAGCGGCTACGGGTTGTGCTGCCGCGGGAATAGCGGCCACGGGTGTAGGCTCAGGTGATTTCAATACCAGCATATAAACTAGCGCTCCAACCGCAGCTAAAGCGACTACTCCGAACAAGACCGCGGCGTAAAGTACACCATTGCCTCGTCGTTTACGCTGGATTATCGGTATCGAGGCGGTTGTAGATGCGCTGAGTATGGGTGACGCGCTGCTGCCTCCTTGTGAATCTTCCCCGGCGAGGTTGGCGAACAGATCGCCGCTCGCGGCGGCCTTTTCTTTTTTCTTTTTTGAAAAGGATCGGATGTCGATGAGTCCCGAATCTTGGGGAAGGGACGCAAAGGCATCCTGACGCGAAGTCGCTATCCGAGGTGCTGGAGCTGGCTCGTCTGTTTCGTTCAGTGAGAACAGCACAGAGTTGTCCCCACGCTGCCATACCATACCGTCGTTATCAGCAGCGCGACTCTGAGCGGGTGATTCAGCCGCCGGCGTGTTATCCACGAATAGACTATCGAGTGGCGGGCTTTGGTCTTGTGCAGCGTCATCCGCTGCGTCTCTCGGAGTAAACAGGTCATCATCAGCCGGTGGACGACTATCTGCAGTGCCCGCATTTTTCTGGCTTGCCAGCTCTGGTGCCTCATCAAATTGAGGTCGTTGGTCCCTTGCGTCAGGGCCTAGGCTGTCTGCTGGTTGCGTCACCGTAGGCTGCGAGTCGCTGCTACCCGTTTGTGCGCTCGACGCAGCTACGGTTGTGTCGGGAGCGGAGGTATCGGTTGGTGTGTTGTCTGATGCTATTTCCGTAGAGGCGTCTTCCTCGAGCAAGGCGGGCTCAGCAAGCAGTGACGCAAGCTCAGGTACGCTTTCCAATGGAACCCAGTCTTGCATGCCAGAGCGCCATACGAAGGTAGAGGCCGCTACTAGGCCTTTTGCTCGCGCCACGCGCAGCTTGAGCTTCGTCAGTGGACCGACCTGCTGGCCGTCGCTGACATAAAACCACACTGCCGGATCGGAGTCCTCTGCGGGGGTGTTGCTTTGCGGTTCGGGGAGGCCATTGAACGTCATGATCGCCCCGCAGTTTTTGCAGGGAATCTTGAAAACACGGTCTCTACCTCGAACTTTCTCGTCACTAATTTGATAGTGCGTATTGCACTGCTCACACTGAATATTCATGCACGGCCAGCCTTTGCTGAATCTGTAACTACTGTGACAACGCGTTCGTGGAACGAATGGTTCATATGCTCCTTCAAAGGATACGCTATATCGGCCCTAGGTTGTAACTGCTTTACGCTTTACCCTTGCTCTGCTAGTTATCCGCAGCGGCTTGGCCGCGTTAGACGTTGGATAGCACCTTGACACTAAGCGTACAACCAGAGTTGAAGCCACACAGCATCGCCAGCTCGGAAATAGTCGAGCCTCTCACGGAGCCGTTGACCATCGAGCTTCTTGAACGCATCCGGCTTATACTTCGCGGCGGCTCGATTGTTGATTGGTTTCGGCTGTCATTCGAGAATCGTGAGGAAGTACAGCGCTTCCTTCGTGTGAATGGTTATGACATCAGGCTTGCGCGCGACCTTCAGCGTCTGCGTTTCATGATTGAACGCGCAGCTACGTACCTGCGTAATGAATTGGATTTGTTGGTTCACGAGTACTTTCGAGACTCAGACGATGTCGTTTCATTATTCTTGGCGGCGAGCTATCGCGGTTCTGACATTGACCTCCAAGCTCGGCAGCGGGTGGCCTGTATCCTGCTGAAAGTCGTACACACCATCAATCACTTCGAAGCTCGTGAATTACGGTTGAACTTGCCTTTGCGAACAGTTGAGTTGTTTGAGGTCGTCGAAGAGCAGGTGATGGGGCACTTGAATGAGATGGTAGCCACAGGTTTTCCCATCTCGCAGCATGTCTCTTCCCGAAAGTCTGGTCGCAGCACGATCACCAAATTACTCTCGAAGCGTCGAGCTAACGCTACTGAGATTCTCGATAGACTCCGATTTCGCGTGATTGTTGAGCAGATCGACGACATTCCTCGCGTTCTGGCGGAAATGACACAGCGCTTCATCCCGTACAACTATGTCGTTCCCGAAGAGAGCAGTAACAACATCCTTCGCTTTTCTGAATATCTCGATCGACATGAAGAACTTAGGTCGCTTACGAAGCAGCTTCAGTTTGCGATCAACTTGGAGAGCCAAGCCGCCTTATCCCCAGTTCAGAACGAGTGTTCTGCGGATGAGTTCCGAATGATCAACTTTGTCGCCGATATTCCGGTATCTGTGGAGCGTGTCATCACGCGACGGCATCGGGCCGGCGTGAGCCAACATGGGTGGTTGGTGTATGTCGCCGCAGAATTCCAAGTGTTTGATCAACGCACCTGGGAATATAACGAACAAAATAGTTCAGCTAGCCACGAGGCCTACAAGGGTCGCCAGCGTCAGCGAGTACGGACGAGACTGTTCGACGGACTCGAGGCGCTTTGGTCCGCACAGGACGACTAAAAACGACGTCGCTAGAAAGCAAGCCAGACGACGAGGGCGAGCACAATGACCGCGGCAAAAACCACGTCACGAGCGAAGGTTGCATCCTCAGAATGCGTCATGTCTGGGTTGTCCGGCGGGCTTGATTGGCTTGCACTTAAATCCGGTGGTTCTACCGTTTCTACTCTGCCCGCTGCGAGTAGTTGCTCGAGCACCGCTCGATAATCGGCCTGACCGGTTTCATCTGCTAAGTAAATTCTAGTCGCCGATGATATATCTGACTGAACATCAGTCGTGTCTTCACCTCTTTCCTCTGCACTTATCACAACCCGCACATCTTGTTCGGTTAGGTCCATTTCCATGCGCTTATCGAGTGGAAATAGCCGGTCCATCCAAACACTAAGTTCCGAGGCATCTACCGAAACCGGGGCATGAGCTAGAGCGCTCCTCAGAGCAGTTGCCAACTCTGTATGTGTCTGGAACCTTTCGGCTGGATCGCGAGTTAGCATGCGATTCACAATCTGGCGTATCGAGGCTGGGCTGGTACTTAAGTCCGGTATTTTACGGGATAGAACTTGGTCGAGCGTGTCGGCTATTGAGCCTCCAGAAAATAATCGTTTACCTGATAATTGTTCGTACATGACAACGCCCAATGACCAGATGTCGCTTCTGCGATCCACTGGATGTGATCCAGCATGTTCTGGTGACATGTAGGCGTACTTCCCTTTGAGAACACCTGCTGCAGTTTGTACGCTGGAGTTGGCTATTTTGGCGATGCCGAAGTCGATAACGCGGACACTTCCGTCAAAACCGACCATGATATTTTGTGGACTAATATCTCTGTGTACCAGCTCGAAGGGTCGGCCCTCGGTGTCAGTAGCGGTCCAAGCATAGTCTAAGGCTTCAGCAACATGCGCAGAGATAAAAGCACAGATCCAGGGATCCATAACTTCATTTCCGCGTTTGAGGTTCTTTAATGCCGCTCGAAGATCGTGGCCGTAGATAAACTCCATTGTCAGGTAATAATCATTGTCAACCTGTCCTAACTCGTAGAGTGGACAAATTGCCCTATGGCGCAGCTGAGCTGCGATTCTCGCCTCTTGAAGGAACATTTGTACGAAAGCTTCATTTTGCGAATACGACGGAAGGAGGCGCTTGAGTGCAACGACTTTTTCGAACCCTGCATCGGTGTAAGATTTCGCCTTAAAGACTTCCGCCATACCTCCAAGTGATATGCGGCGTATGAGCTGGTAGCGGCCAAAGCCACCATGTTGATTTAGGTCGACGGGCACGTCATCGTTTCTATCCTGAGAAAGCGGTTAAGCGCTAGCCACAACGTGGATTTCAATTAGCCAATGTGGTGACGTGGGCGACGAGTTTGCACGCTAAATGCTGGGGTTCTGACTTCGAGTCGTATTGATTTCATATGCTTACGTGTTTCAATTGCAATGCTTGATGTAGCTCATGTTACACTTTTGGTGGGAAGACCGGGGAGACATCCAATGCCGTGCGTGCGACTCGATTACGAGCCGATCGTGCTTCTCGCAACTGCCGATACGGATGAGGCGGAGCCGAGAGCCGAGATTAGTATCTTGACCGATGCGAAACTGTCGTATCTCCGTGACGGGATGACTATAACCTTTGTCGACGTGGAAGCAACGCTGATGCTTTTCACCTCCGCAAAGCGGTCGCAGGTCGTTCGCGTGGTGGTAGAGAGGGCAGGGCGAAGGGAACGCATGACCGGTATCTTTCAGATTACAGATGCAGGCAAGATCCAAGCCGACCTCATTGGTTCATCAGGCGCTCATGCAGTCTTACGTGCGAGCGGCCTTCGTTCATCGGATTGGCGTGAATCTACGGCGGCATGATCCGTATGGGTGACACTAGTCGTTAGAAAGTGCACGCAGTAATCGGCATCCCTGTCTTACGACCATTAATCTAAAGTAAGTACGCTCAAGCCGGGTAAGGTCCACCCGAAAGTCTTTCCGGCCTGAAGACGCCATCATCGGTAGGTACCGCGCGATATCCTTGAGTTGAGTGCAGCCTGGCCTCTCTAGGATGTCGTGAATGCTATCTTCAGTGTAGGCGACAAGCGATCTGAGTCGCGATGGGGCGTCACCATGGAGGGCTTCGGTTACATCTACAGAAGATGCGTGTTCGGGTTGCTGTGTAATGAGCGCTACATATTGTGCCCAGGACATAGAACTCCGGTAGGACCATGTACCCCAATCGACCGGCAGTGCACGGGAGAGTGGCGCATCAGGTGCTTGAGACAGCATCGACAACTCGCCCGTTGGATATGGAAATGGGTGCGAACGTCCTTTCGTTCGTTGAATCAGCGCGCGCCGTAGTGCAATCCCGAGCTCTCGCAGATGATTCACCTGTTCGCTGAGTTGCGGAGTCGTAAGTCTAAATCTCTTGCCAGGCTTCGATTCGATCGGAAGTAGGTTGCTCCAATACATCGCCTTCTTGTGTCCATTCAGTCGTGCTTTTACGAGTTGTATAAACCAACTTAGTTCTCGTTTCGCATCCGTGAGGGCACCTGAACCCGCGCGGCGTCGCAGGCGTTTTGCAAATGGTTCGAGCCGTTCTGCGGCGAATTCAGTCAATGCTCGTGACGCTCGAATTTGGGATCCGACCACTCCAAGTTGGAACCAATCGCTTGGAGTTTTGAGTACGGTCGCAGTGAATCGACCTTCGAGACGCTGCATTCGTGATGGCCAACTCGCCTCTAACTCCAGCCCTAGGTTTTGACCTGCCATCAGCTTGCTGACTGTGGTGGAAATGTCCTGGCGGAGCAGGTCTATCTGGTCTGGTACATCCTGAGGGTCGTTCGGGATTTGCTCGCGAGACATACGACGAAAATTTGGATTGATCAGGCTGCGGATGTCGCCCATTGGCACAGTTATGGCGTTCTGCGAGCGTGCAGCCGCTCGAATACGGCGAAACCTCGGCGGTGGCACCAGTGCTGCATCCAGAGTTATCGCACCCGCAAAGTACACATCTTCCGGCCATCCGCGATTATGTAAAGCTGTGAAAGTTGCAACCATCATCGCCACCAATGCCTCTGGCTGCGGAGTGGCACGACCGATGTGGAATTCAACTTGGCGATTTGGCCTATTCTCAAAAAGTACTAGTGCACCGAACCATGCTGCCCTTGCTAAGGCGCGCCATCGACGCTTTTCACGAGGGTTCTGGCCTGTATAGTGCACATTTGGCGTCACAGGAGCACTGGTATCGCGGACTCGCATCTTGATCTGCTGGAAGTGGGTTCCTGTCCAGTATGTGAGTGTCTGGAACACTGGCACGGGCTGATCGAGCAGCAAGACTTGGTCATTATTGATGTAGTCAGAACTTTCGGCGTTTGACGGGTTGATATCGGAAGCGGTTGGTTGCGGTGCCTGTGCATCCTGCGGTTCTGACTTGGCTTTTGCAGAACTACGATTGGACGCATCGAGAGTAAGCCACAAGATGAGTCCGACCATTCCTCCCACAACCGCGATTCCGGACAGCCGTCCAATCCAAACCGACAAGGTTTACCTCTTGCATCTGTTTAGAGTCCTCGTGACCACACGCTGACACAACCCAACAGTACGTTTGTGTAGAGCGACCCGCCAGTCATACGGAAGATTTTCTGCACTTGCTGACTCTAGTGACAGGCCCCCTCTCGGGGGGATAGCTTCTACCCTCAATCTTTCAGACATGACGTCGTGTTTATGGTGCCGCTGTGAAGGGTTCCATCGGCTATGTCGAACCAAGTCTGTTTCGCGAACATCACTACGACAAGCATGACTATAATCCTTCAGTTTTTTCGGGAGTATGCTGCAAAGTACTGGCGGTTCTACACCGCGGGTCTAATCGCATTGCTCTGTACTAATGGGTTGAGCGTCGCTATCCCGTGGTGTCTGGAACAGGCGCTGGTCTCAGTCGATCCGGTGACTGGAGATGGAAACTTTGAACGGTGGGTTGCACTGATCTTGGGGGCCGCCATTGCGGTTATGGTCGTGCGGACGACATCGCGCCTTCTTATTTTCATTCCTGGTCGTGAAGCTGAATTCGTTCTGCGCTCCGAGTATTTTGAACATTTATTGAAGCAACAGGCTCCGTTTTTTCGGCGTATGAACACCGGGGACCTACTCAGTCGCGGAAGCAACGACATCCAATTTGTACGAGTGCTGATTGGTTTCGCTGGACTTCAGGTGCTCAACCTCGCCTTCGCTCTACCGCTAAATCTGGCAATGATGTTTCGCACCAGCGTCCCCTTGACCGTTGGCTGTGTATTACCGCTACTTCTTGCCCTGTATGTCATGCGTCGCTCAGTCGCACACATGATGACTCGAATGCGTCGAGCACAAGAGGAGCTGTCTCTGCTCAGCAATGAGATTTTGGAGAGTTATAATGGTGTGCGAGTGGTTCAAGCCTACGGAGCGAACCATGCGCTACTAGAACGCTTTTCGAAGCGGAATCGCAGCTATGTTGGTATTCAGGTCGAGCTGTCTTTGCTACGAGCCTTTCTATTACCCATAGTCACGGTCGTCGGTAATCTAGCGATTGTTGTTTTGCTTTGGTTCGGTGGGCGTGAAGTCGCTAGTGGGGAGCTTCATTTCGGTGTGGTCTCAGCGTATGCGGTGTACGTAATGAATATTGTTGCCGCTCTCACTTCGTTGGGATGGGTAATTAATGTCGTACAGCGAGGTCAAATATCGCTATCTCGCATAATGGAGGTACTTAATGCCGACCCTGGCATACCTGCATGTACGAGCATACTCCCCGAAGGACCACTTGATATCGAGCTTCGAGACCTCACCTTCAGCTATCCAATAACTGGTGACTCTCCGGCGGTATCGCACATTTCACTCCGAGTGGGTAGCGGTCAGACCCTGGGGGTATTTGGTACTACCGGTAGTGGTAAATCAACCCTGGTCAGACTCCTGAGCAGGCTAGAGACACCTCCACCCGGTACCGTGTTCGTGGGTGGAATAGACGTGCGTGATGTGTCACTCCGTGCACTGCGTCAAGCCATAGCCGTCGTTCCGCAGAAGTCATGGCTCTTCAGCAGGACAATTCGAGAGAATATCGCCTTGAGCGTCTCGGAAGATGACCTAAAAGGAGCGGTTCTGAGTCAAGCAGTTCAGGATGCGGGGCTTCAGGATGACCTGCAGAGCTTTCCTGATGGTTTAGATACCGTGGTGGGCGAACGAGGAGTAACACTCAGCGGTGGTCAGCGACAGCGGGCGGCGCTCGCCCGGGCTTTTTATCGTGGCGGCAGAATTTTGATACTTGACGACACCCTTTCGGCGGTCGATCACGATACAGAACAGCGCTTAATACAGGCAATTTACGCACAGGGAGACGGACGTACGGTCGTCATGATTAGCAACCGTGTGTCGGCTTTACGACATGCGGACATTCTGGTCGTTCTGGATCAGGGTCGAGTCGTTCAACAAGGTACACATGACGAACTCCTTGCAGCCGGCGGAGCATACGCTGATGCTTGGAATACCGCCGCGTTGGGGGCTATTTCGTGAGCGCCAAAGAAATCCCGGCCCGCCCACGAACGCAATCAGAATGGGAGCTTTTACGACGCTTTTATAGATGGATGGCCCCGTATAAAAAGCGCTTGCTTGTCGCGGTTGCGATAGTGCCGCTGATGGCGCTTTGTACGGTTGCTCAGCCCAGGCTGTTAGGACTCGCAATTGATGACTATATGCTGCGAGGAGATATTGATGGGCTAAATTGGATCGCGCTTGCATTCCTAGGGCTAGCCGTTGGCGAATACCTGCTGGCCGCCACCCACACGTGGTTGTTAGGAACAGTTGGCGCCTGGGCGATTGGTGATCTGCGCCGAGACGTGTACCAGCACATAATGACGCAGGGACAGCGCTTTTTTGACCGACGTCCCACCGGGCGTTTGCTGTCAAGAACCACATCGGATGTGGAGGCGCTCGGTGAAAGTTTTTTCACCGGCGTCGTTGGCATCCTAGCAGACGCTGCCCGGCTAATTGCCATTGTGGTTATGATGTTGAGTCTCGATCCTTGGCTGACAGTCGTGTCATTCTCGGTGCTACCGGCGATAGCTATTGTCGTGAATTGGTTTCGGAAGCGGCTGCGTGACTACAGCGTTAAGATCCGGGTTTTAGTTGCCAAGTTGAATGGCTTCATTCAGGAGCATCTCGCCGGTATTGACGTCGTTCAGTTGATGGGGCGAGAAGCTGATGCTGCCGATGAGTTTCGCGCAATCAATCGTGAGGCGCTTACGACGTACCATTGGTCTAACTTCTATGATGCGGCGCTTTACGCAGTCATGGATGGCATGTCGAGCATTTGTATCGGTGTTGTCGTTTGGTACGGAGGTAGTCTCGTCTGGGGTGATGCTATTACTCCTGGGCTTCTGGTTGCGTTTGTGGACTACGTTCAAAAGGCACTCGTACCCGTCAAGGAGTTCTCTGCGAAATACGCCACTATGCAACGCTCATTTGCAGCGATGGATCGAATAACTGAGCTACTCGATACGGATGAATCTATTGCTTCTGGCAATCAAACCCTCTCAGGTCAGTCGAATACAGTGGTGTTTGACCGAGTCACATTTTCATACCCTGGCGTATCGGAGCCGGTACTGTCCGACATCAGTTTCCGGGTAAAACCAGGGAGTGTAGTTGCTCTTGTTGGCTCTACCGGAGCTGGTAAATCGACTGTGTGTAGGCTGCTCACGAGAGCCTACGCAGGGTATGAGGGGTCGATACAGCTCAGTGGTAAAGAGCTGTCATCGATATCCGAAACGGACCTAAGACGCGTAATGGCGATCGTGCCCCAGGATATTTTTCTCTTTGGTGCTAGCGCCAGGTTCAATCTTGCCTTTGACGATGCAGTAACGGATGAGGAGCTCCTTCAAACACTAGAACTCGTTCAAGCACGAAAATTTATTGAAGCGTTGCCAGATGGATTATCAACCGATCTTGGTGAAGGCGGTGGGAGGCTGTCTTTAGGGCAAGCGCAGCTCCTATCGCTGGCACGCGCGATGGCGAGGGACGCAGAAATCGTGGTTTTGGATGAGGCGACGGCTAGCGTCGACCCAGCAACGGAAATACTGATTCAGCAAGCGATCGACCGGATTTTCTCATTGAAAACGGTCGTGGTAGTCGCGCACAGGCTGTCCACGATCCGGGCAGCGGATTTGATACTGGTAATGGAGCGGGGGCGTATCGTAGAGAGAGGGGACCACACTTCCTTGCTCGCAAGTGGCGGCAGGTATGCAGAGCTCCATCATCAATTGGAAACCGGGGGAGAAGAGCACAAGGCCGTGCCACTGCCCGCTTCAGCATAGGCTTCGTCTGAAAAAGTATGTAGTAGCTCGTCTCTCCCACTCTCCGGTGTGTCGGTATCGAGTCAAACGCGCGGGTGGCGGAATAGAATACTTATCAAAATGGTTTGGTCTTGCTGTGGAGGGTGGAATCCCCTTTTGTTAGGATTCGTCAGTAAACGTGGCCAACGCCTGCAATTATTTGGCTGGTCCCAGCATCGCTAAAAGTATGCGACTTTCACTTAGCGCACTCGGCCCGAGAACAAGGAGTCTAGCGCATTGACAGGTTACTCCCGGTTTAGGCTCGCACCAGCCGTATTATTCGCTCTCTTCACTTCGTGCGGTACCGCCGAGATACCGTCCAACACCCACGGACATGTGGAAACGGGCACGGCACCCGCAGCGCTGGAGACCGACGGGGTCGGATTTGGGCGTAGTGACGGTGAATATTTTCGTCCATTACTTAGCGGTCCAACGTACGGTCTCACCGAAATCGCGCGTGACAAAAAGCCGAAAGACGCGGACAAGCCAAAGGACTACTGGGAGAATATTCACTTCAGTCTGGCCAATTTCCACGAAGTTAGAGAGTACGTTCGCACCTATTATATCGATGGCTCTATTGATGAGTCACGAGCCTTTGCGGAAGCAGCAAACTTTGCGCTCTTGGAGATGAAGCCCGCTCGCGAGCTTTTGCCAGCCGACTTTTACAATGCGCGGAAAGACTCGAATGAGGAAGAAGGACGGTTATCTGGCAAAGTCTACCGGCTGTCACCCGATGATCCGTACGTCGTACACATCATTCCCAACGAGAAGCAGCTAAAAGCGTTTCGGAAGACGCAAAACATAAAAAAGGCTTCGGCTATGTCTGATGACGAAATTCGTCAGAAAAGAACCGCATTGGAGGTCCGTCGCGCTGCTCTTGAGGCCGGGTGGAACCAAATTACCTTTGGCGAAGCAGCGTTCGAGCGCGTGCTCGATCATGCCATTACCTCGAAGTCGAAAGAGAAGATACCGCAGCGCAAATTCCTCGTAGCGGCAGCTCAGGGCTATCTCTACTCTCTCGATCCGCACAGCTCCCTGGTTTCCGCGGCTGCTTGGGACGAGTCTACCCGCAATACAACCGATAGCTCGTTTGAGGGCATTGGTGCGATTCTAACCCAGCGCGACGATTTCACCATTGTGGAGAGCCCGATCGAGGGTAGGCCTGCATTCGAGTCCGGGGTGCGTGCGGGTGACCGAATCATCAAGGTCGATGGGGGGGATATTCGGGGCCTTCCATTACACAAAGTGGTTTCAAAAATTCGAGGTAAAAAGGGTACCGTCGTCAAGCTCACCATCGTCCGCGAAGGCGATCCGGAAGAGCGTATATTCCCGATCGTTCGTGCGCACATCGATATAAAGAATGTCTCGGGCCGACTGCTGGAGCCGTACCACTCCGGCATTGGGTATGTGAAGGTGACCGGATTTGTGCCGAGTACTTACGACATGCTGAGAGAGCAGGTCCGTAAGTTGGCTGAGCAGCACGGGGATACAAACAATGGGGCGCCATTGCGAGGGCTTATCCTCGATCTTCGAAATAATAGCGGTGGATTATTGCAACAAGGCGTCAAGGTTGCGGATACGTTTCTTCGCAAAGGCCGTATCGTGGAAGTGAAGAACCGGATTCGCCGAAACGAGGTCTATCGCGCTCACTCAGACGATACCTTGGACCTACCGCTTATCGTTTTAGTGAACGATGGCAGTGCATCCGCCTCGGAGATTGTTGCGAGTGCCATACAGGATAACGGACGCGGTCTTGTTGTCGGTGACCGAACCTTTGGAAAAGCAAGTGTACAGACGTTGTTCACTCCAATACTTCGGAAGGACTTTTACATAAAGCTCACTATTGCACGTTACTTCAGTCCGAGTGGGCGCACGATACAAGTCGTTGGTGTTCGGCCTGATTTTGACGTACCGCCCGATGTTGGCGGGAAAATGCCGCTGGGCTTCCGTGAGGAGAACCTTGCCCGGTATTTGAAACCGATCCAAGCATCGTACAAAAGCCCGGTCGCTGATTTAGCTGAGCAGGTCAGTGAGTGTGCAGACCTCCTCAGAACAGCCGAAAAAGTGCACGCTAACGACCCGACGCCACAGATCAAGTATGACTACCAATTAATGAAGGCGGCAGACTATATGGAATGCTACTCCGACCTCCTTGCGAATGGCCTCGCACGCAAGTAGCAGAACGTCCGGAGTCGGCAACATAAACACATCGCTAATCCACGATTACACTCGCTAAGGTGCTCGGCGGATTCTGAGTCAGCTTGACTGAGCTGAGACAAGGGCTTGCCAGCGCATACCTCAAGGGGGGACAATGCTGACGTAACGTTGGGGGTAGCCTGTGTCTAATGACGAACTTGTCGCAGCCATCCGAGAACTTTCCAATGAAGTCCGGTTGTTGCGGAATAAGATTGCGGACACCGGCGGTCAATCCGTGCCTACCGTCGGTATGGAGTTAAATTCATCCGCGATAGGCAAATCTGATGAACTGGCATCAGACTCCCACGACGTCCTGATCATCGAAGAGATCAAGGGTCTATTGTGTCAAATATTTGCGGCTGCGCTGGACGAGGACGAAGAGCTCGCCTTTGAGCGGTTTATCGACTGCATGCATACGGACAGGGTCGATGCCCCGCGAAGCATTCCGTCGCTGCGAGAGTTTAATTGGAAGACACTCAGAAAAAATGTTCGGCGATATCTTGCGAGCGCCGACGACCCGTCGTCTTTTACAATCGAGAAGGTACAACCCCCTACTTCAGGGCCGCACGCTGTCCCCATCAAGGCCTTTCTTTCGTGCTCCGGGCGTAGTCCCGTACCAGTCACTTTCAAGCGTGATTCTGCGCACAACGAGGCGTGGCGCGTGACAGATAGTAGCTTGTGATTCTATGAGTTCGTGCACTGCCGGATTGACAATCTCGTCATGCTTCGTTTAAAACCCCGGTCTGACTGTTACCGTCTGGGTACTTCAGGTCTTTGACAAACTCACCATCGACACCTCAACTAGCGAGGCTCGCGGGCGGCTTTGTCCGAAAAGAACGCTCACAGAAGCAGGGCGCCATGGCCAAGTGGTAAGGCAGAGGACTGCAAATCCTTTATCCCCGGTTCGAATCCGGGTGGCGCCTCCAACCTTGTTAGAGCAGGGTGGATGGGGGATGCCCCTTTCGCAAGAAGAGGGAGCCCGGCTTTCGGAACGCGGAGAGAGGGACGCACCGAGGGCCGGGCCGGTTTGTCGTCATCATTACAACTATGACGCCACTTCCACTTGAACGTGAGTGGCCGCTCGTTTATTCCAAAAATATCAATTCTTTTGTCAGATGCTCATGAAGATGTATCGATTTTCTTCTATTGAGCGCAAAGTTTTTTCAGCCCAATCGTGCTTTCCATCCCTCTTGAGAGCATGTTTAGCCACTTGTTACGGGAGTATGCGGCGATGTTTGCTTCCGTTGTAGTCTAAATTTGTTGGTATGATCGGGTTGCTGCCGATTTGATACCGCCCCGAAGGCGCCTCCAGCTAATTGCAAGAGCTTCATCAGTTGAGGACCTTGTACTTCAGCGTTAGGATGCGCCCCTCTAGATATTAGCCGAGGTCCTACAAATGAAGTTCGATACCAAATGTGTGCGCGCTGGCATCACGCCGGATCCAACCACCGGTGCCATTGTTCCTCCGATTTATCAGTCCGCGACCTTTGTGTTGGAGGAAGTAGGTAAAGATAAGGGGTTCGACTACACCCGTTCTTCGAACCCGACCCGTCAGACTTTGGAGGCTGCTCTTGCAGCGGTAGAAGGCGGTAAGCACGGTGCATGTTTCTCCAGCGGTATGAGCGCGGTGGATGCAGTTCTTCGCACGTTGGAGGTGGGCGACCATATCGTATGCTCGGACGATGTATATGGCGGTGTGAGCCGACTGTTCAACACAATTCTCAGCCGACATGGCTTCGATTTCACCTATGTCGATACGAGCTATCCAGAGCGGGTAGCGGAGGCTATTCGGCCCAATACGAAAATGATTTGGATGGAGACTCCGACGAATCCGCTGCTGAAAGTAACGGATATACGGGCTATCGCCGATATCGCGCAGCCACACGGGATTCCGGTAGCCGTTGATGCGACCTTTGCCACACCTGCCCTGCTTCGGCCACTGGAATGGGGTGCCGACATCGTGATGCACAGCACCACAAAATACTTGTCAGGTCACAACCAGATTATCGGTGGCGTTGTTGTCACGAATGACGATGAGTTCCAGGCAAAAATGCGCTACCAACAGAAAAGCATCGGAGCAATTCCGAGCCCGTTTGACTGCTGGCTGACACTCACTGGTCTTAAGACACTCGCACTACGCATGGAACGCCATAGCGCAAGTGGGCTGACCGTCGCGCGGTTCTTAGAATCCCATTCAAAGGTGGCTAAGGTTACGTATCCAGGGCTAGAATCGCATCCTCGGTATTCTGTGGCCAAGCAGCAGATGAGTGCCTTCTCAGGGATGATCAGCTTCGAGCTTGAGGGTGGTGTTCAGGCAGGCCGAAAGCTCATGAACAGTGTGCAATTGTGCGCTCTTGCCGAAAGTCTGGGCGCGGTTGAAACCATGATCACTCACCCCGCCACTATGACGCATGCGGATGTACCGGCTGCCGAACGCAACGCTCGAGGGCTGACCGATGGACTTGTTCGTCTTTCGGTGGGTATCGAAGATGTGAATGATATTTTGAGCGACCTCAAGATGGCACTTGAAAGCGTGTAGGGATTTTCCGGCGCCAGTCGCTGACATGGGCACCAGGTCCGTGTCTACATCCTACAGCTAGCGTCTCCACCGTCCCTTTTCCGTCTCGAAGACGTGGATTAAACAGAAACGCCCGGCGTATTGCCAGGCGTTTCGAGTGGAGCGGGAGACGGGATTTGAACCCGCGACTTCAACCTTGGCAAGGTTGCACTCTACCACTGAGTTACTCCCGCTTTTTTCACTAACCGCATGCAGCCAGTGCCGCATCGTTGCCTCTCTAATGGGTTCTTGAGAAGCGAAGGCGGACACTACTCGTGACCCTCTGCCCTGTCAATCAACAAATACTGAAAATCGCCATTTCTGTAGACCTGTTTTGCTATGTGGAAGCTCGTAGAATACGACCGAAAAGTATGTGAACGCGCATGCGATACAGAGACGCACTGGAGAGTGTGTAGCGCGGATCTTTGATCACTGGATTATCACGGCGTGTCTGGGTAGCGTCACGGTATGAATTCCAATGTCCTATTGTCCGAACGAGACATGCAGTTTCTGCTGTATGACGTGCACGCAGTGGATGAGCTGACGGCGTTCGACTATTTTTCCGATCATGATCGTGAGACATTTGAGCAGTTCTTATCAGCTTGCAAGCGCTTTGCACGTGAACGAATGTGGCCTAGCTACAAACAAATGGACAAAGAGGTGCCTAGCTTTGGGGAAGATGCGCGGTCTGGACAGCGGGCCATATGTGTCCACCCAAGAATGGGAGAGCTGTATTCTCAATTAGCAAACCTTGGAGTGTTGGCAGCGAGTCGACCGTATGACGTAGGTGGATCACAACTGCCGATCACTGTGTCAACTGCCGCAATGACGTGGCTCATGGCTGGTAATTTGAGTGCTGCGGGATTCGCTTTTCTTACGACAGGCGCTGCTCACTTAGTCGAAGCGTTTGGCGATACTTGGCTTAGAACTCATTTTATGAAACCCATGTATGCGGGGCGATTCACTGGAACTATGGCGCTTACGGAGCCGCATGCAGGCTCTTCGTTAGCGGATATTCGCACTAGCGCGACTCATGATTCCGGCGGGCGCTACAGAATCCGTGGCAGCAAGATCTTCATATCGGGAGGCGCTAATAATTTTTCTGACAATATTGTCCACCTAACACTCGCTCGAATCGAAGATTCGCCTGCAGGAACCCGCGGCGTCTCACTTTTCGCGGTTCCAAAGCTTCGACCGGAAGGTGATCAATGGGTCCCAAATGATGTCCAAGCATCCCAGCTCATTGAGAAGATTGGTTGGAAAGGTCTACCGTCCGTTGTTTTGGATTATGGCTCCGAAGACGATTGCATTGGTTGGCTTGTCGGTCGGCCTAACGACGGCCTCTCTCACATGTTCCAGATGATGAACGAAGCTCGGATACTTGTGGGAGCCAATGCGGTTGCCACTGCTTCGGTCGGGTATCAAGAGTCGTTAGAGTACGCAAAGAGTCGACCCCAAGGCCGTCTTATTGATACTGAAAAAGGCTCTACGGGGCCGCAGGTCCCAATAGCACAGCACCCAGATGTACGCCGCATGCTGCTACGTCAAAAGTGTATCGTAACGGGTGGCCTGTCCTTAGTGCTTGAGACTGCAAAGTATCAAGATATCGCCGCGCATGGGAGCTCGCTGACAGTCCGGGAACGTGCACAGATACTGGCTGATTTTATGACTCCGCTTGCGAAGACATTCCCCGCTGAGTGGGGGTATGAGGCGAATACTTTGGCGGTACAAGTACATGGCGGCTACGGATACTCGTCCGAATACGTGGTTGAAGCATTACTTCGAGACCAAAAGCTCAATTCAATTCATGAAGGAACTACCGGGTTACAAGGTTTGGACTTATTGGGAAGGAAGATTTTACGAGATCGAGGGCATGGGTTGCAGCTTTGGTTGGAAACGATACTCGGGGACCTCGCCCTCGCTCAGGCGACAGAATCGCCAGAACTCAAAGAATATGCTGCAGTCCTCCGTGCATTCGTTAGCCAAGTACAGGTCACACTCCGTAACCTCAGCAGCCGTACTTCACTGAGTAGTATGTTGAGTCACAGCACGGACATGTTGCTCGCGCTTTGTTCGTTCGCAGTGGGGTGGCAATGGCTAAAAATCGTGACTCAAGCAGAGCGAGCTGCGGACGGTGGATTACAAGGCACGAAGTGTCCACATATCAGAGGGTTACGTCACTGTGCACAGTATTGGTTCGCTACCGAGATCCCTGTTGCCGTGGCACAGCTGACGCGGGTAGATGTCGCGGATTCAAGCTTTCTCGACTGCTCTCTCGACAGTTTATGATCATTATCAGCGAATCGATTTCGACCTTGGCGCATTACAGTAGGTGAAGCATGACGCTTCACTCGCCGGAAAGAGAAAGCCGTCCCTCTTACCGCATCCTGCGGGGCCTTCTCATTTCTTACCCCTCTTTCGAACACCTGGCCGCTCCGGTATTCCGGAGCGGTTCCTGTCCGAACTTTTGCAATCACGACGAAAGGCCAACCGGCGCTCCGGCTCTATCTTGGTCGCGTGCGAGCTCCACTCCCGTTGGATAGCGGACGCGACCATGACGTTATACCGTGTATGCCGGTTGACCTGAGAGTACCGTCTTAGACGGTTCTTGGGGCGTAACGCATTTTCTTTTTGAGGTCGCAATCTCCTTGGCTTTACTCATTACGGGAGGAATGGCGTGAGGATACTTGGTCTCCCGCCCGGTAGAGCTGGTTACAAAATGTAGACAGGTACTGACAGCCTCTGTCACACAAGACAATGTCGGAATGCAGGACATTCCCCTGTCACCGACGTCGTTTGCGAATTGCGTGCCATTATAATTTTCAATTATTGCGGATGTTTGAGTTTTCTCAGGCCGGGTCCAAAACACCCCCAGTTTCTTAGGAAGGCATCTATTGCGCAGGATATAGTGGAGCGCATGCACCTGATTGGATCTACCGATAGCCCGTAGTCGATATTGACTCCACTGAGTCGTAGCTGACTGGTCTAGTATCGCTCGGTAGCTTAGGGCCGTCTCAGGCTGGCGTCAGTACGCGGCGCGGGTCGTTGTAATGTTCAACTTATCTGAACATAGAGCTGACTGCGATGTTCTGCAGTCAGGGAGTAATGGTCTTCGGACCTTTTGTACCAGCGGTGCGTTCAAAGCCTTGTCCTGTATTCTTGTACTGCGTAAAGCCGTGCTTCTCGATGTTCTTCGCGCTAAGTACAGACCCTCGGCCCATCTTGACACTGGGCGCCGACAATAACCTCCGCACTGGTCCACTACATGCAGGGCAATGGGACAACCTTTTGGCGCTAATTTTTTGCAGAATCTCGAATCCGTTTGCGCAATATTCGCACCCATCTCCACCATCGGGTCCATATTCGTATATTGGCATGTCGACTCCCTACAGCTTTTCTTTATTCCTAAAGTCGAGCTATCGCGACCTCAGGTCTTGAACTAATGGTCAAGCGGATTCCAGGATGTCATGGCATCACTCAGCTTGTCTGTTTGCTCCGAAACGGCGTCTGCTGCGTACCCTCGATTGGGCGTCAGTGACTCCACATCTTTTCCAGTTTGCCACAACTCTTGTTCGATACGTTCTAAGAGGGGCGTCAATGATTTTGGCGACAGAGCCGATACGCCGATACCATCATGCAACTGTTCCAGGTTTTTTACTTCCTCGGCACTCAGTCGGTCGGTTTTGTTAAGAACTAGGAGCGATGGCCTACGCCCAAGTTTAAGTTCATCGATAACTGCATTGACCGTTTCTACATGCTCTTCGGCCCCACTATTTGTTGCATCCACCACGTGCAGTAGCAGATCGGCATCCTGTAATTCCTCGAGGGTTGCCTCAAATGCTCGAATGAGGTCAGCGGGTAGGTCTCTGATGAATCCTACCGTATCTGTAATAACGATTTCGCGTTCGCGTGGCAGTCGTAGTCGGCGACTCGTGGGATCGAGTGTCGCAAATAGCTTGTCTTCACTGAGAACTTTCGCTTGGGTGAGCGTGTTTAGAAGCGTCGACTTACCTGCATTGGTGTATCCCACGATGCTGACAACAGGGACGCGACCTCGTTGGCGCTTTTGACGCCGCAGGGTCCGACTTTTTGAGATGCGCTTCAAATCACGTTGCAGCAATGTAATTCGCTCTTTGACTCGTCGGCGGTCTATCTCCAGTTTTTGTTCTCCCGGTCCTCGTCCACCGACCCCGCCACCCAAGCGCGAAAATGCCGCGTTGCTACGCGATAGTCGCGGAAGTCGATACTTGAGCTGTGCAAGCTCCACCTGCAATTTACCTTCTCGGGTTTGCGCCCGCTGAGCAAAAATATCCAAGATCAGCTGAGTGCGATCGATGACTTTCATTTCGACGACATCGGCGATCATTCTCACCTGTGTAGGCGTTAGGTCGCGGTCAAAT
>PKDL01000420.1 GCA_002863065.1 Pseudomonadota bacterium | reverse complement strand
TTCGTATTGTCCTGCTCTAGCCAGAGAGACGCGACTTTTCTCAACAGCGGAACCATTTCATCGGCGTCTAGCGACTTCGCCTGTGACTCAAGTGTTCGAGTAAGGTCGCTCACAGATCCGTGATTTCGGAATAGCCACTCGAGTCGATTCCAATCTTTCTGAGCGAGGCTGTGCTTTCGTAGTTCACTGAACGCCTTGCGATGGTCCGGGGCCAACGCGAGAACACGCTGCCATACGTCGGCCGTACGTTGTTCGTCGTTTAGGCGTGCGCCACAGACAGAACCTAGCTTATCGAGCAGCTTGAGACGTACTTCATCATCAGTCGCCAGTTCTGCACTCGCCTCAAGGGCACTAGCCAGCTTCTCCCATGATTTATCTCGTTCATAGAGACTAATGAGTTGCGTCAACGCTTCCGGGTGGTTGGGCTGCCCTTCACGGATCTGTTCCCACAATCCCATTGCAATACTCGGATGACGAATGCGCTCGCTGGCGAGAGATGCAAGTTCAATCAGTTTGGACGTCTTTTCCGTATCATCAGAAGACGTGAGAGCGATCTCCGACTGAGCGACACGCACATAGTCTTCCCAAGCCTTACGTTGCTCATACAACTCTTTCAGCTTCTGAATGGCGCCCAGGTCCTCTGGCGACATATCGAGGACTGCCTGGTAATGTTTGATTGCCTCTGACGTATTGGAGAATCGGTCCAACATAATCGCCGCCACTTTCAAGTGCAGGGCGATAACGTCTTCTGGCTCATCAGTAACGTCGATACGTGCTTGCAGAACTCGAGCAAGGTCTGGCCAGCGATTCATCCGCTCGTAAACGGCCTCAAGTGCATCAAGCGCCTGGATGTTGCTCGAATCCAGCTTCAGAACTTTCTGCCACTCGGCAATGACCTTAGTATCGCTTTTGATGTGCTCCTGATAGATAGTGATCATCTCAAGATGAACGGCCACCGCTGCGTCAATATCGCCGGCAGGAAGCGCCTTCAATCGTTTCTTGAGGAGCTCCGCGAGACTGTGCCATTTTCCTACCTCGGAAAATAACTCTCGGAGTCGCGTGTAGGTCGCATCATCAGATGGATCATCGTTATAAACGGCTTGCCAGAATGCGAGTGCCTTATCGGTCTTCCCTCCGTCTTCAGCGATATTGGCTAGCTTACGCTTCACACGTATCGGGTCGGTTCCTTGGGCAAGAAATAGCTGCTCAAGGCGACGCCAATTATCTCGTCGCGTGTAATACTCCACATAGAATTCATCGATCATCCCGCCCTGGCCGAGCCCGTGCTCCTGCAATCGGCGAAAATACACTTCTGCACGATCAGGGTTTTCGAGCGTCTTCCAAAAAAGCAGGCCCAGCTGCGCATTCAGCCACTGCTGTATGGCCTCGTCTTCAGACTTGCGAGCGTGTTTATCTACCAGGCGAAGAGCCCTATCAAATTCTGGCGTACCTTGGAGCACCGGGAAAATACTTTCGTAAACCGTTTTCAGCTCACCCAGCTGCCCTGCTTCAAGCAACGCATCTTGTAACTTTTGAAATGAGCTGACGTCGGCGGGGTTGGCATCAAGAGAAGCGCGTAACGCCTCAATATCCATAGGATTCTCCACATATGAAAGGCAAAGTGACCACGTAGTACAAAAATATCATGTGGCCAAACAGTCCACAACCGATGCTCCGGGGTTTGTCGACGTAATTCCTTGAACACTGTGCCTTGGCCGCTGAACACTAATTGATCACAGGGTTGACCGAGGAAATTCGTTCATCCACCAACTCGGGCTTCGGAATGCCTGCCCACGACATGGTTCGCACGCGCACGGCGGCTCACCGCAAAACGCAAAGGCGTAATAGAATGATATTCGATGCCAGAATAGGCACCATGCGCGGCGAATACGCCGATAGGGGAACGATGCTGCGGGGACGATAGCCAAATGATGGTCCGCCTCGGTGTTACCGATGGCTCACGACCGTAACCGCCTCCCGTTACGGCGAGTCCAAAGGCTTGACCATGAAATGGTCGTAGAGAAAGGTCCCGAAGGGTGGTACCGCCGCGAACAGTCCCATGATGAACATCCGCAGTGGCCACTGCTGTGATGCCCATGTGCTCACCAGCATCACGAGATACATTAGAAACAATAGTCCATGTAGTGGACCTACGATTTTGACCGCCATCGGTATATCCAGCGCGTACTTCATAGGTATGGCGACCAAAAATAACAAAATGGTCGACACTCCCTCGATAATGCTAATAAGTCGAAACCGGCCCAGTGCGGAGTTCATCATACGCGTTTCGCTCTCCCTCTTATTCGTCCGAAAATTACTTAGGTACGGACTCCCAATCTTTCAGGAACCGAGCCAAACCAATATCCGTAAGTGGGTGTTTGAATAGCTTATCGAGTACCGCTGGCGGCATCGTGCACACATCTGCACCAAGTCTTGCGGCCTCAACCACGTGCATTGGATGTCTGACACTCGCCACAAGCACCTCAGTAGTGAACTCATAGTTACGGTAGATCGTGACAATATCATCAATGATAGCCATGCCTTCATTGCTCACATCATCAAGGCGACCAATAAACGGACTGATGTAACTGGCCCCTGCTTTTGCCGCCAACAAGGCTTGTCCGGCGCTAAAGCACAATGTCACATTGGTCTTGATTCCCTCATCTGTGAATGCACGTGTGGCGCGTATCCCATCCTTTGTGAGAGGAACCTTCACCACCACGTTGTCTTTCGTCTTTGCAAGAGCTCGTCCCTGCTCCATCATTCCATCGAAATCTGTCGCGGTGACCTCTAGACTGATTGGTCCATCCACAACCTCGCATATTTCTTCAATCACTGCGTCAAAGGACTTACCTGTCTTGGCAACTAGAGACGGATTCGTAGTCACACCGTCGCAGATACCCCAAGCGACAGCCTCTTTGATTTGGTTAATATCAGCAGTATCGACAAAGAACTTCATGGTTCCCCCAGCAGATGTACGGACATTCACGATTGAGACCCCGGTGTCTTACCATGCTGGTACACGGAATCACACCATCCGAGAGCATGGATTTTCGCAACGCCACCGATCCGCCATCCTATGCACGGCTGAACCGTCTTGACAGTACCAAGTGGGTTAGTCAGGGTCCCGCGTATGGCTCTTATCGCGGTAACAGGCGCAGGGGGGTATGTGGGGCAGGCGCTTGTACGACGCCTCATCACCCGGAACCACCAAGTACGTGCAAATATCCGCAGCGGTCGCCCCCTTCCGAAGACGCAAACGATCATTGGTGACCTGAGCGAGCGTAATACTGCAGTCCGATTGGTCCAGGAGGCCGACGTAATCGTCCACTGCGCGGCATTTACCGGTGAAGGAGACCAAGCACGAGCGACTCGAGATAATGTCCTGAGTACCCAAGCGATATGTGATGCGATGAAGTCTGAACAGCGACTCGTCTTCCTGAGCTCAGTCGCTGTATACGGAAAAAAAATGCAACGCCAAACCGCTGAAACGGCCGCTCTCGCACCAGAGCCTTCGGCCTATGCGATAAGCAAAGTCCAAGCGGAGGAGTACATAGAGCAACATGTCGAAAATGCGATCGTTCTACGCCCTGGCCTCGTCTGGGGAGGAAACGATAGACGATTGGTCGGCGCGTTACATGACCTCCTGAAAAGACGGATTCTCGTCTTACCTGGACCGTGCGACACACCGCTTCCACTCACGCATCTTGACAACCTCATCGACGGAATCGAGCTAGCGATCGATTCAGAAGCCGTAGGGCCTTTCAACCTGACGGACGATTCAAATATCTCGTTTGCTGCGTTCTGCGAGCGGCTTGCGAACGCGCATGCACTACCACCACCACACCAGATTGTGCCCTCTGCCGTATTCTCGCTGTCCTTGCGAATAATCGAGCGATTACCGTCCTTGCTTGCGCAACGTCTTCGTCCAGATGTTCTTCAATTACTGAATTCAGAATGCACATTCGATATCAGCCGCGCGAAACGTCTCCTTGGCTATGCGCCACTCCCGCGAGAACATCTGGATATCGGGGATGCAGGCTAACGGGGCCGTAGGCCGCTTAAATGCAAGTCCATCAACGTACGTGCTAGTTCACCAACATGGACTGTTTTGTCAGCCTTGATCAGGGCTTCAATCAGGGTCTCTTTGATGCTACCAATGAGTGCGGTTGCTACGAGCTCCGAGTTCACGGCCCGGACCATGCCTCGCGCCGCACCATTTTCCAACGCACCGACCAACATCTTTCGCCAGTGTGCATGCAGCCGCTCGAGCCTCTGATCTACCGTTTCATCGAGACCCACGGCGCTGCGAAACAAGACTGCTGCCAATGCACGATTCTCTACCAGAAGACCTACTACACGCTGTAGGTTGCTCAAGACGCGTATCCACGCATCTGGCGCCGATGCGTCCACCACTTCAATCGCTGACATCAATCGGAACGAGAATCCGTCCAATAGCTCTAAGAACACTGCTGACTTACTTTCAAAGTACAGATAGAACGTACCTCGGCTCACACCTGCCGCTTTGATGACATGATCTACACTCGCGGCATGGTATCCCCGTTGTGCAAATACGGATTCGGCGGCATGCAAAATCGTTGCTCGTCGTTCAATACGTCTCCGCTCCGCTCGAATGACACGGCCATCACGGCGATCTACCTTCTCCGCTATCGTTGTATGAGCCATTAGACCGCCACCTGGAGCACGCTGGGCAGCACTTCCAAAACTCGGGGTGTCATTTGAATAACTTCTCCGTCGACCATGAGATCGACAGGCTTATCAATATCGAACATAACCTTCTCTACTTTGGAGACCCGCACACGCGGATGATCGGTGTGCGTACCGGAAAAGATCTTGGGGAACGTGCGGAGCAACTCGAAACGCCCCATTTCGCCGACATGTACCATTGCCGCATACCCATCGCTTACCTCTGCGTGCGGAGCCATCATCATTTTCCCTCCCGTGAAGCGCGAGTTATTAAATGACAAGAACGTACATGGTTCGAGGTTCTGTGCCTCTCCATCACATGTATGCGGAAACACCCGGGGAGCAAGACCAAGCACTTTGGCCACCACGGCTAGAATATAACCCGCCTCTCCCAACGGTTTGAATCGACGGTTGGTCAGAGAACCCACCTCGGCAACGAAGCCTATCGAGAGTAGGTTAATGTAGTGCACGGTGCCTTCGACACATTCTAAACGGATGACATCACATGGAGAGCGACGACCATCGATCAGCGCTTGGAGGCTATACTCAGCACCCTCATCACTAAAGTCTCTCAGAAATGAGTTTCCTGTACCCAATGGTAAAAAGCCGAGGACAGGCTTTTCGTCAGCATCCGATGCCGCCGGAAATAACCCATTGATAATTTCATATCCCGTACCATCTCCACCGATACCGATGAAATGGCGACGGCCATCGTCCCAGGCACGGCGAGCAAGTTCGGTTGCATGTCCGGCATGAGTCGTCTCCAACACGTCTACATCGATCCCGCCATCACGAAGACGTTCAATCACCGCAGGGGCCGTTTCTCCCGATCGGCCGCCACCTGCTGCTGGATTACATATGGCAAGAAACCGATCGGTCATTGCGCCAACTCCTTGAGTGAGTCTCGAGTCATTGCCTCAGCGATATGACGAGACAGCACATTTCGCTTTACCTTGAGACTGGCGGTTCGTGGGAATTCCTCTGACCACACGATATAGCTCGTAACGCGCTTAAAATCTGCCAGCCGCCCATTACGAATCCGGAGGTCATCTAAACACTCGGATGTTATTGCCTCGCCAGCCGCTGGACGGAGTACGGCAGTCAGCTGCTCACCAGTCATTGTTGCGGCAGGCCAAATATAATTCGCCGCAAACACCGCGAACTCCTCGCAACCAGCAAGACCATCGAATGCAGCTTCGATATCCTCGGGATAGATATTTTTACCCCCTTCTGTCACGATCATGTTCTTGGCTCGACCACGAAGCTTGAGATGACCCGAAGGGTCGAATTGACCAAGATCTCCCGTGCGAAGCCAACCATCAATGATTGCATCATTGGTTAGCTCAGGCTCATCGAGATATCCCTTCATCACTGTAGGCCCCTTCGCCCACACTTCCCCCACGCCTTCTTCATTCGGGTGGCGGATTTCAATCTGCGTACCTTGGACCGGTTTTCCCACCGTATCACCGCGAAACGGCTTCAAATCATTGACGGTGAGTACGGTACCTGCCTCGGTTAGCCCATAACCAATCGCGACTGGAATACCAATGCGGTAAAAAAACTCAGCCGGCCCTCGATCCACAAAAGCCCCACCGCAAAAAATGTACTTCAGACGCCCCCCAAATCGGTCGTGCAGCGGCTTGAGAATTCTAGACGAAAGCGCATGATTCGGTTCACGACGAGTGGCGTAGTCGTTCACTTTAATGAGAGTGTCGATGACTTGGCGCTGCGCCGAAGGTAACTCATCCAAGGCATCGCGAATGCGTGATTCCAATGTCTTGAGCAACATCGGAACCAATGCCATGTGACTTACCTCGTACTTCTTCATCGTTGGCCCCAAGAACTGCGGCCTCAGTGTGCGCTGATGAACGACCGCTGCGCCCATCAAAAAAGGGACTAGAAACCCACACATAAAATCAATGGCATGATTCGTCGGCAGGATAGAAAAGTATCGATCGGATTCGGCCATAGGATACATTCGACCGAGCACCTGGGCCTGAGCTAGATAGTTCTGATGGGTAAGCTGACATCCTTTGGGAGTGCCACCCGTCCCCGATGAATATACAACACAAGCCACGTCATCCCGCTGACCATCGACCTCTTCTGGTGCCTGGCCAGGACTCGTTTCCCAACGTACTGCGGCGGGCAACGTGTCGGAATCGGGTGCCTCAGTCACTAAAATATTGGTTTGGGCAAGCCCAGATAGGTCGAGTTCTCGCAGCTTCCGCCACACCGGGTACTCGATAATCAATGCGCGGGGCTGACAGTGGAGCATCAATGCAAGTTGTTCAGGTGCCGTAAGCTTATAATCGAGCGGAACCAGCGTGGCTCCAGTCCACAGCGCTCCCGCAGCTGAGATCAACCACTTGGATTGATTGGACATCAGGATCGCACAGCGATCTCCCGGACGTACTTGGTATTGCTGCAATAAAGCGGTGATACGCAGCGCCTCGGCCCGTACCTCACGGTAAGTCAATCGCGCACTCTCTCGTTTTCGATCAGCTTCTATCAAAGCGATGTTCGACTTGTAGGTCACCATCGCGTCGCGAAGCGCCTCACCAAGACATTGCAATCGATCGAGAGTCAGCATGTTAGTCGCGCTCCTCCAAGCTACGGCCGGGGTCCCCGGTGAACAACATTGGTTTATGCTCGCTTATCAATAAGAGCGGCGAGCGCGGCGAACGTATTGACGCCTTGCATTTCGTAGTCCGGTATCTCGATATCAAATTCATCTTCCAGATCGGTTAGCAGGTCTAGCGCCTGGATACTTTTGATTCCCAGTGCTTCGAAGAAATCCTGCCCTGGAGTCAATAGGTTTGCATCAGCAGAAAATCGCTCCGCTGCTAGCTCAATCAATCGTTTTTCAGTTGCAGTCATCTATAGCTCCACTCGCTTCGGAAGTTTGTCAGGGCAGATACGGCCGTACGTCATCACTCTCTACGAACTTTTTGAGTGCGTTGATCACCACATCACTCTGGAACAGCCGTAATGCAACACGCTTCTCCTCTTCTAGTCGCTCTGTAGGAAGCAACTTAAGAAATTGCTTACAACTCCGCCGGGCTTCTGGATCAAATTTGCCGGTCTGGTTTGCGACTGCTCGAGCGGCCGCGAGACCTTCACCCCGGGGTACCACGTGAGTAACAAGTCCAATCTCGGCTGCTTTCGTTGCACGGATACTGCGACCCGTGAGGAGTAGATCACGAACCATAGCGTTTCCGATATCTCGTTCGAGACGAGGTATACCTCCGAAACATGGGATGATGCCCAGCCGCAGCTCGGGAAAGGCAAATCTTGCGGTCTTCTCCGCGACTCGTATGTCGCCACACAACGCCAGTTCAAATCCACCGCCGAAGCACACACGATGTATGGAGCAAATAACCGTCTGAGGCAGCATATCCAGTCGATTGAATACAGAGTGTATTCGCGACAAGAAATCTGACAATTGCCCGCGTTTGGCCTCGTCCCAGCCGCCACTCACCTCTGAATAAAGTGACTTTAGATCAGCACCAGCCGAGAAGCCGGACTCCAATCCACTGTAGATGATCACTGAATGAGCATCGCTAGCTTCTGCCTCACCTACGAATGATTCGAGCGCGGATAACATCTCCAAACCGATCTCGTTACAAGGCGGCGCGGACATCTTGACTTCCCAAATACCGTTCTGAAGCATCCACTCGACCATCAGACTGACTCCACTGCGTCCATACGCCTACTTCTGGTACATGCCATTGATGACCTCGGTGAAGTGCTCATCGATCACTCGACGCTTCATCTTCGAATTGGCCGTCAAAAGCCCGTTTTCGGGGGTGAAAGGCTCATCTGAATGATGGAACTTCCGTAATTTTTTATAGTGCGGTAAGCCCTGGCTCGCTTGGTCTAGCGCCAACTGAATCTGCTCCGCAGAGACTGGTCCGGTCACGATGACGCTTAGAAACGGCCTGCCGTGACCCACCAAAAATGCATGCTCAATTTCAGGACATGCAGTGCGAATTGCTTCTTCGATGGGCTCCGGCGGCACGTTATGGCCCGATTCCATAACGAGGAGATGCTTGACTCGACCTATGATGCGTAAGCGACCTTCGCCATCGATTTCCGCTTTGTCTCCTGTGTGAAACCAGCCGTCTTGGATTGCGCTCTCTGTCGCTGCAGGTAACTTCCAATACCCGTGAAATATATGCGGACCACGCGTAACGAGCTCACCATCCTCAGTTACCCGCATTTCAACACCATCGATAGCTACCCCGACCTTTCCGCCTTCCGCAGATTTTGGAGTATCCATCGTCACAATGGCCGTAGTCTCGGTGAGCCCGTAGACCTGATATACAGGTATTCCAAGCGTCTCGAACCATCGCTGAGTATCCGCTGATAGTGGTGCAGAACCGCAGATAAGAAACTCAAGAGAGGGTCCTATCGTCTGTCTGATTTTTGGGAAAACAATCATCTTCGCCGCGGCGAGCTGTATCCGATCGGCGACCGACGCGGTGCCCATCCGGACCCTAGCGGCCGCTTCTAAACCACCGCGATATAAGGAGAGTGCGAAACCACCACGTTCTTGTAGCTTTTCACTCACCCCACGTCGAATGCGCTCCAGCACCATCGGAACGTTCAGATAATAGTTCGGGTCGGCGGTTTGTAACTCGGCAACCAAGCGATTGAGGTCGGTGGACACCATGAGCGGATTCCCCCGATACAACTGTGTCCACAACATGATGCGCGAGCCAGCGAAGCAAAATGGGAGAAAGTGAAACACTTTATCCACCTCACGCGTACCAACAATACCCGCCAGAGCGGTCTGGGTAGTTGGAAGCATGAAGTCAACATTCGCCCGGCTGAGCATCACCCCTTTCGCAGGACCGCTCGTACCGGACGTGTAGATGATCGTAACGATATCATCTGGCCCGACAGCATACGGTTCTTCCGTCGTTGCCTCACCAGCAAATAGTTGTTCATAGGTAAGAATCTCGCAGTGCTCTGGCCAAGCCGCGCTGAGCGTCTGCAACAGTCCAGAATCTGCAACGACAACGATGGACGGCTGGCAATCATTCATGGCATGAGCCATTTCAGCGCCGCTCTGTCGCACGTAGAGGGGAACCATAGTTGCCCCTTCACTCAATATCGCCAGGTCAGCGGCAACCCATGAAGCAGAGTTCCCACCCAGTAGCGCGACTCTATCTCCAGGTTTAATGCCATGTTCCTGCAGTGCAGTACGAGCACGGTTAATCAAGTCGAGTAGCATCGAGCGAGATACCGTATTGAATCCCGACTCCACCACCTCTAGGAGCGCATCTTGAGCAGGTGCCGCGGCGATGTTCGTATAGATCGTCGCCAGGAAGCTCATGCGTAGCTCTCCAGTATGTCGGATACCACCTTCGGCAACGGCGGCAGATGTGCCTCCCAGGTTCTGGGGAGGTCCTTTCTTGGGAACTCAGGATAGGTCTTCACAACTTCATCCATGAAGTCGATTCCCATATTACCCATGAGTTGTAGCTGCCGAGGTATGGCCCGGCCAATACCCTCTGCGATCGACTCACCATCATCATAAAGGCGATGAAAGATCCGAAGTATTTTCTCCGCAAGATCATCTTCATCCACCTCAAGGAACAGATCCGGGTCGTTGCGGTCGTTCATCAAATTACGAATCCGCTCGTCCATGGTAATTCCCGCGGAAGGTACGAGACCGGGCATCGATGTCACAATGGCATGGAAGCGAGAGCTCACAAGCATCTGGCAACTCCGTAAAACGGACACCATCTGGTACATGTCATGCTCATCGCTCACGAAGAGCGGCACATCGAAACTTAACTTATCCTTGACTGCTTCTGCAGAGCGTCGGTCTAACTTCTCCATCCCAACCAGAATCGGGAATACATCCCGTTCCGATTGAAAGGTCTCCATCGCTTCCGCAATACCCTCGATGTATGCGTCGTATTTCCGGTCGTTCTCTTCCGTTTTATTGTGGAAGTAAACAGAGCGGTAATGCTCAGTCTTATACTCACCTAGGAACGTGCGGGCGGCGGCCTTCATCAGGTCGGGCTTCACTGGCCACCAAAATGGGTTGATCGGACAAACAGCCAAGACTTTCTTTTTGCCATCCCATCCTGCGTCCTCAAGAAGCTTACGCCCTACCTCTAATGAACCTGGGTCGAATGTCCACGCGGTATCAGCTCCCGAGGTTGTGCGAATACCGAGCTGCCCGAGTACCCCGCGAGATGGTTCGTTCCTGCAAATGACCAAGGAATGCCGACAGTACTTCTCGACGAAGCTTTGTAGTCCTTTGGTCATATCGCCGGCTTCAGCGCCGTATCCGACAGACACTTTATTCTCTGCCGCTGCCATCCCGAGAGCACCGGCCATAAAGCAGGTCAATGCACTCGAAAATTTCGACTTAAACATGGAGCCTTCACAGGCGATAACTCCGTGGTACTTCGGAACCTCATCAAAGAGGAACTTCGGAAATACCACTGGCATTTGCACCTGCTTCACAGTGCGAAAATAGCCGGCGGTCAATTTTGGATCCATCGTCATGATCGCCAGCTCAAGGTTGTCGTCACCGATGACATGCCGAAACTGCCGTATCATCTCTTCAACCCGCACATCGGCCCCTGTATTACGAGTACCAACATAGCCGGCGAGTATCAGTTTGAGCGGCTTACCCGGCTCCCATTTCTCTACTCCTTTATTGAGAGCATGGCGTATCCCATTCGATTCGATGAGAGCTCCCATCGAGTTCATAAGTACGCGGTCCGGGTCGATAGCCTTTTGCAATGTTTTGAGCGCGGGGTGCATTACGCCACCTTCTTTCGTGAGGTCGGCCGCGAGTCAGGCCACGGCTTGTAGGGGTACTGAAATCCGTTGTCTACGGCGAATCGGAATAATCCATACGCATAGGTATCAAAGGGCTCAGGTGCATATCCAAGTTCCTCTATAACCCGGCTGTTATCGAAGACCGTGTCATTCGTGAGGTAGGGTAGAAACACTTTCATAATCGATGCGTAAGGCGCGACTCCCCACTGCCGGGGCGTATTCGATAGCGTTTCGACCATCCGCGTGAACGGCCACTGTAAGGATGGTGCAAAGCGTGTTGTTTTCCCTAACGCAGGGTCCAAGGCGCGGACAACCGCCGCATAGCTCAGCGAGCTAACTCCAGAGCTCAAATTGTAACTGGGGTACTTTGGATCGTCGGCCATATGAACGTGCTCAATCGCCTTGCCCACATAGTTTGCCGGAACAATATCCATCCGCCAATCTGGACGAAACGGCAACACAGGTAGCTTCGCAAGAAATACAAAGGCCCGCACCATATCGAACTGGCTGGTCTGAGGAAAACGGCTATCACCGAGCACCGTAGCTGGGCGGAATATCCGAATATCGGTGGTCGGAAGGAGCTCGTGCACCATGTGCTCACAAAACTTCTTAGTACGAGCATACGGATCGTAATCCGACCGACTCCACTCGATGATGTGCTCTTCATCTACAACTTCATTATTCCGAAAACCAGCAACGGCGACCGTAGATACGTCAGAAAATCGCCGTAGCCCATGGTGGTCACGCACGTCTGTAGCAAGCTTCACGACTTCTAGGGTCCCACGTAGGTTTACATTGAAGCATGCTTTGGCAGACTTTCGGTTCAGAGACGCTGCGCAGTGAATGATGGAGTTTGTCGACTTAACGCATTGGTCCCACATATCGTCGTTCATGCCGAGCTTGGGTGACGTCAAATCGCCCGTATACACGGTGATACGGTCCTCGATGTAGCTTTCAAACTCCTCAAAATCCATATGTAGCTGTAACGATTTCCAGAGTCGCTTACGACCAGCTTCAGGACTATCGGCACGCACAAGTAGGTTGAGGTTCTCCTTGTGATTTCTCAGAATCCCCTGAGCTATATATGAGCCCAGGTACCCGGTTGCTCCTGTCAAAAAGACAGCCATGTCTACTTGCTCCCGTTCATCGCAAGTCGGCGGCACGGTAATGTGTACCGCCTGACCTACTACTCATCATGTCTGTAATGCGCCCAACCGGCGCGAGGGGGTAACGTCCTGTATCAGCCAGCCTTACGGATCTTGACCGCCGGCTGAGCTTTTGTAGCCTTCACCGACTGCAGCTTTACCGGATGCGTGGGCTTGAACGCTTCGATTGACTTCCCTTCGTATGCTGGGAACGACCATTTACGAAGTCCAGGCACCTGCACCCCAATCCAGTATTCACGCCAATTGATGTCTTCCGGCTCAAACCTGAACTCAGGCTCTTCAACAGCGTGCGCCTTGATGTTCTCGGACTCAAAATACCAGCAGTGATCGTGAATGAATGGCTTGAAGACATCGACAATTTTCTGGACGCCTTTGAGTTGCTTATCAGCGCCTCGCGTTACTTTCGCAAGCTGACGTGCTTGCCGCCGAATCGGACGGGGGCCTTTGACGTTGTCAAAGATAGACGCCAAGCCGCGGGCAGTCTTACGAACGTTCGGCACAGAGAACGTATGGTCGTATGCCGAGTCAATGCTATCCATCCGAGACAAAATCGCCCGCTCAACCAGGGAGGTACCACGCGACCGATAGTGTTTTCTATGCGCCAATGCCGTAAGTTCGACTGCACGGTCCACCATGAACGTATTCCGTCCTGAAGTGGCGGCTTGATACACGGTGGACTGCTCGCCTCGCATTGTGGCTGCCGCCGCGATCATGATTACCTTGCATACATAATCCACGGGGACGACATCGAAAGGGTTCCCTCGCTTACAAGGCAGATTTCGAAACCACGTTCCGAGCAAGTAAACGACAGGACCAGATGTGTTGAAGCCCTCGTTCCAGCCAGGGAATGGAAACGACATCGCACTTTCCACGATGGCTGGGCGTACGACGCAGTAGTCAACACCGCTCTCCATGGCCCGTAACTTGAGCAGTTGTTCACCCAAGCTTTTTGTATAGGTGTAGCTGTTGGGCCATCCGAGACGGTCCGCATGGTCGGTGCCTTCGCTTGCCATAGCGCGCTTGGTTTTTTCCGCCCGCTCCCGACGCATTACGGTGGTGTAAACCCGCTCATTTTCCAGGTCCAACCCTTTATCGGTGATCACTTTTCGGACACGGGCCTCCAGTTCGGCTTCGAATGTCTCCGTACCATCCCGTGACTCGACGTCGTCGATGAGCGCTTCTAAGTTGGCATATTCTTCGACCGGATCCATGATTGCGCCAGTTGGAGTATATCCGACCTCAATCTCTTCACTTACACGACCGTCGTTACGCCCACGGACATAACAGGTTGAAACATGAACAAACGAGGCATTGTCGCAGCTCGCAACAAAGTCGTGCACGTTTAGGGGCCCGTCGACGTTAGCGCCTTTACTCAAACGAACGTCCGGAGCGAAATCGACGACACCCGCACAGTTGATCACAGCATCCACGTCGGTGCGTAACCGAGCGGTCGTGTCCTCGTCCATGCCAAAGTTTTTGTATGCAATGTCGCCTTCGATCACCTCCACTTTCTCACTGAGCCATTCCGATAGGTTCGCTCCGTGCGTACGGTGAAGGGGCTTGAAGGCCGCCGATGTGTTTACAAGCTTCTCGAAGCGATGCGTTACCGGACGCAGTCCTTTCTTGCGGAGCAATACGTACACCTTGCCGATATCAGGCACTCGCTCGAGTAGCATTACCAACCAGACTTTACCGAGAAAGCCCGAAGTGCCTGTGACTAATACCCGCTTACCTGCGTAACTCTCTTGTATGGAAATCACGTCGTGCCTCCGCTCTACTAAACCCGGTATTCCATAACTGGCCAATCCGCCTCCGTGGCGGCTCGTCGCAGTGCGAAATCCGGGTTGACTGCACATGGACTGCCGACGGCTGCGAGTAGCAGCAGATCAGGACCATGTGCGGCATATGCAACCGACTTGGATAAGTCGATCTGGTGTTCATCAGCAAATGACTGGAGCCACTTTCTCGTCTCATGCCCGCCGATAACTGGCTCGATCAGGCGTCCAGTACAAAACTCATCCCGGTACTCTAATCGGTTACACACAAAGTGGTCGACGGAGCGGCTCAGTGATTTCGCCAGTGGCCCGACAACGTGGTCTAGCCCCTCGGATAGGAGTACCGTGGTATGACCATCGCGCTTCGCTTGCTTCAACAGCTCAACCCCAGAGTCCAGGACTTTGTCCTTCAGTACTTCGTCGTAATATTCACGACCGATGACTGCGACCCGGTCCTCTCGCATGTTTCGGAAGGCTAAGTATGCCATCCGGTTGGCCATCGTCCGGTCGGTCTGGCCAAGAACGCCATATAGGGGAGCCGTTATGGCGAGACCACCAACGCGAAGTGCCCGTTCCGTGAGGCCCTGCCCATTTGCAGCGATATAGCTTGTCGCTGCCAGTACGCCGCGACTAACTATCGTGCCTTCTACTCGAAAAAATGCTGCCGTCTTCACTCAAATGCCTCAAATGCCGTTGTTGGCGGCGGACCGTAAAGCAGCTGACGGGCCGCGTCCAGCCAAAAGATGGACTGACATGTCAGTATAATCAAAAAAAACTTAGTAATTACTGACAACCAGACCTCTTCCTACCCATCCGGAGGTTGTTGGGGAGCAAGCGGCGCGACCCGTCGTACCACGATGGACTGCATCAGTCATGCCAGTACCCAAAATCGCCTAACCCACTGAAATGAATAGAATGCGGTTATTATTCGGACCAGCTGGGTGCGAATAATAGTTCTCACAGCGCAACCCGCGTTTCGCACAACTATGTTCTACTCTGTGATGGTTCGGCGCATTTCCGCGATTAGTACCTTCGTAAGGGTGATTAGATCGAGTAGACTCTTTATACTAGCTCATGCACTCGGTTCCTGTAGCCCACCGAAGCTTCGAACCCGGGCGCTATCAACGGAATCAGAGATATAGAAATACGTACGGACGTTCTGACGAGGTATGAGTACGACCAACAATCCACTGGATGTCGACGGAGACACCCACCCGTCGATAGGTGAGACTAGCACCACGGAACGGCATGCAGTCCTGGACGATGCATTGGTTCAGTTACTGGAACGACTAAACACAAATGCCAGCCCAGTGCGGCCACTAACGTGTGTTCAGCCAGCGATTTCATTTCTTGAGTCATTGCCAGTCATCGGCCGAGACCATTTGAGAGCGGCCATTATTCGCGAACCAATGGCTATCGCGCTACTGCTTCGGCGGGCAAACACACGATATGGTGACCCGATTTCTAGCGGCCTTACTGACATCGACCAAGCTATTGACTTGGTGGGCGAAAAGGGGGTGTTGGACCTACTAGGCCAGTTGGCTTCAGTAGAGAATCAGCAATGGCGATGGGACAGAGCACCCCAACACTTACGTAAAATCTGGACTAATACCGTATTCACCGCGTTGGCTGCGACATCATTGGCGAAGCGACGCGGGGACATCGATCCTGCACTCGCCTTCTCTGCCGCAGCACTGCATAACATTGGTGAACCGCTCATCATTCAACACTTGTCAGCCCACATGGCAAAGGTGAAACAACTTACCAACGGATTATCCGCCGTGGGACACGCAATGGCGGCCAGCCACCAAACCATCGGTGCGGCTGCTCTTCGGGCCTGGAATATCCCTGACCGCCTGGTGCAGGTGGCTCGACTTCATCATGGACATTCTCCAGACCCACTCTCAAGTCTCGTATTGGTCGCCTGGCAAGCCGCACTTCATTACGGCTATGTATATTTGGGTGCTCACCCCGATCCGGCAGCCCTAGAGCGTGGCCTGAAACGACTCCAGCTTTCAACCACTTGCTTGAATGATGTCACTCGAGAGATCCTTGGCGACTTGAACTCAATTATGACGAGGGGGACCTGATCGACCGTAGAAATGAATGACGGTAGAAGCTAAGGTCGAATCGTGGCGAATTCGAAACAAAAAGTAGCAGCAGCGTTGACTCGCGATGGAATTATCGGCAACGACATCCCGCTCGATCCGCACGAAGGCCTGCTACTAGACGCTGCCACCGCATTATTCGAAGAGGGCGCCGAACTTGAAACGGTTGTAGCTATCGCAACGCTCGCAAATGAATCAGGCCGTCACGAGCTCGCCGACGTACTGGCCGACCTACGTTCAGGCACCCCAGAAGCTGACGTTGTGCAGAAGCAAGAACTACGGCAAGGCGAGCTAACTAAGCTCTATGCAGCCATACGGCATGTACATGTCATCCGTGCCTATAAATCCCAGCAAGATTCGTGACGATCGAGCGAAGCGCTAATCAGTTGGTAAATACAGTTCGAGGTTGGTAACTCCCTTCAACGCCATCCGCCCGAACATCGAAACGCCACCGGTAATATCGGGAAAAGTGATCCGCAATCACGTCAGTCACGACCAGCCTCGACCCCACTGGTAGGACGACATCAAAACGCGACTGATTGGTTTTCAACCGGAGTGCATCCGCGTCTTCTAACCAGTCTCCACTGAATGCCAATGCACCAAACTCAAGAGCAACATGCATCTCATTGAGCTCATCTTGACGATAGACCACGGCATATGGCTTCAGTTTAGCCCAATCGAGTAATGGCAGTTCCGTTAGGCTCAAGGCTGCAGCTTCCATCCCATCCACATCAGGGACAACCTGTATCCAATGGGTTCGGCCTACCCACGGCTTCGACACATCGATCCGCAGGCGAATGTACTGCGACTTATTCTCAGTGGATGGCCGCGCGGCAGGCGCGACACTGTCGGTATTCCACAGATCAAATCCCAGATCCGATATTTTCCGCAGCGGCTCCAAGGGACTGTATGCGGTAATCCGATCGATGCGCGGCCATGGTGAGTACGGACTCAGACTGGCTCGTTCATGCGTCAGGTAGGCTGGATGTTCAGTGCGCACCGTACTTTCCAGAGTATAGAGTCGCTCGTCCGGAGCCACATCGATTTGAGCCGCTAACGACATCACTCCGGCCACGATAAGAGAGACAAGACACCACAACATGGACCTACGTTTAGATGAGCATGCCCAGCGGATTCCTGCCACGGTCGCCAAGACCAAGGCGGGGGTACCAACGAGCTGAATGCCCATCTTATTCGGCTGCATCCAGCTTTCGAGCACGGATAATTGCAGCCAAATGAGCGCCCCGTACCCAACAATAATCAGAGGCCGCAGAGGAGTGCGCCGCAAGGCAAACAGACCAAAGATAGCCGCGACCGATAACAGCACGCCAAATCGGTCCATCCACCAGAAGATCAGCAGGATGGACGTCGGATATGGGTTGTATGGCGTACGCACCCACTCAGCGTGGAAGGGCCAGTTGAGCAGTCCTCGAAAACCAAACTCCTGTCCCAAAAACGAATGTGGATAGTCTTGGTGATACTCGCGGAAGGACTCGAATGTGAATGGGCTTCCAAAGACATAGTCATGATGCAGTGCCCACAGACCACATACTGCCCCCGTACTGGTCAACAAAAGGAGCCATTCACCCAGCGTGCGACGCTGATATAGCAGTCCAATGGCAATCCCTGGTAGCACCAGCACTGCAATATGACGAACGCCGAGTAGAAGCCCGAGAATAATGCCAAGCCATAGGACAGGCACGCGACGATGCACTAATGCGAAAAGTATCGCGAACCCAAGCATCCACGAGAATACATTTTCATCATTAATAGGAATCGCGAATACATAAGGATTGAGTGCGGCGAGTACCGATGTTGAAATCACCGCCCGCTCGTCCGTAAATACAGACCGGGCCACAAGCCCGGAAAGAAGAGCGATGAGAGCGCCTGTAACCCCGTACACCCACCTCGGACCAAAGGAAGCAAATGCGACGAAGCTGGGTCCAACTAACGCGACATTCCCGAGGCGTACATTTAGATTTGTCGCAAAAGGATAGCCTTGTGTTGTCCCGTACCGGTTTAACCCAAGCAGCTGTCTGGCAGCCTCATTCACGCAATTGAACTGAAATAGTTCTCGGTCGTAGTGAACGAGGAACACAAAACCTATCAATGCACCGAGACCCAATAATCGACGGTCCTGGGGGCTACACGTGAAGGGTGTATCAAAACCACGACGTCTACATATCAACGCAGCAGCTAGAGAGCAGCTGGCCGACAGCGCCAACAACAGTTCGAGCGAACACGGTTCGTGCGTTAACTGTACCCATAGTACCGTGACAAGACCGATAAGGATTTGACCGAGTAGTAGAGCTGACGTGAGGCGAGCTACGCCGTTGGCGCTTGGCCAGAGTGCGCGCGTCCATAGATATCCTGGTAGCCCGAATACCGTTACGGCAAGCAAAGGAAAGATGAAAACGTTCATCATGAACTCAGCCCCGTAACCGAAGAGGATTGAGCCGCCACGATAGCGTTACCATCGTCCAATATCTAACCCGTATCTGCGCACCCTGAATCAAAAAGCCTCCAGGCCCCCATCGTGGGGTAGTCCTGAGCGTCGATCAAGTAGACAGGAGGCCGTTATCGAGAGAGACCACTTGGACTGAATCCGCAGAGCTTCTGGCTAGAGGAAATTCATCTCGAGGGCGAAGGCTTTGAGCAGCTGCATCGCCTCAGGGCCAATCCAGAATAACGTAGAGAGTTCAGCGATCGTAGAAACCGGACGTGCGGACAAGATGCTTTCGACGGCGCGGCGATCGAGTCCGACGATTTCGTCAAGGACCACCTGCTCAGCTTTGTTCGCCAGGTAGAGCGTTCGTTGTGCTGCCTCGACTGTGAACTCCACCTCGTCCCATGTACCAAGCGTGGATTCTCCGTACGGTAGATAACCGCTGCTCCATGCCCATTGCGCTAGGAGTCTGACATCCCGTTCCGTAACTGCATCGGCGAAGAGCACCTCTGCAAGCTCTCTAAAGAACTGGTGATCTCGATGTGCAATCCAGGATTGGGCCGCATCTTGACTCACGCCCACTTCACCGATGAGACGCTCTACCGTCACCGCCGGATCATTCAGCGCCCGCAGGACCGCCGAGGCTTCAGGAGTACCGTCACGCAGCTCAAAAAAGTTTGTGGACCCTGCTTCGGAGCTCCCGTTCACCGTCGCAAACTCTGAGGTAGGGGCTTCACAGGCACCCATGGCCAGAAGACATACTAAGACAGCAAGACAGTTATCAGTGCAACGACTCCACTTAGCCGTATTCCAGATAACGCCGAGACGAAGCCGTTGTGATGTGTAAGACATACCAATACACTTTCACGCGTACCCAATACGCGTAACACGCCGCTTCCGTAGAAAACGGCCGATTCCGTCCGTGGATTTCAAAAAGGGATATCCCCTTACAACGCACGCTGAAATAGCTGCGTTGGTCTTTCCAGCGGCCGAGGGGCCATAGACCGAACTTCGTATGCAAAAGCATGCGAGTTGCGCGTCTGGTCGCCACGGACCTCGGTGCCGGGCGACGGAATCTACACCTTACTTTTCGCGTGTCAACCGCTTTTTTTACGCCTCATATTTCCGAGAAGTTGCGGCCCATCCCACATAGGATTTGTGCCAAGACGGCAGTCAGAGCATCATCTGCTTGCAACCTCTGGAGGCATCAGTGACCCATCCGATTCAGTCCATCTTGGTCGCCAATCGCTCCGAAATCGCTATTCGCGTCTTCCGGGCAGCGAATGAGCTAGGCATGCGAACCGTCGGTATTTATGCGCATGAAGACCGATTCGCATTACATCGGTTCAAAGCAGACGAAGCGTATGAGGTTGGACGAGGTTTAGAACCCGTAGCCGCATATCTCAATGTCGCTGAAGTCGTCCGCGTGGCACTCGAAGCAGAAGTCGATGCGGTACATCCTGGTTACGGCTTCTTATCGGAATCTCCGGAACTCGCTGCCGCAGTAAGAAACGCTGGACTCATATTTATCGGTCCCAGTGAGACCGTACTGCGGTCACTTGGTGATAAAGTATCCAGTCGTAAGCTCGCAGTGGCAGCCAATGTACCGGTAGTGCCAGCGACGGATGCCCTTCCTACGGACCACCAAGATATTTTACGAGCAGCTGATGCGGTCGGCTTACCGGTAATGGTGAAAGCAAGCTGGGGGGGTGGTGGTCGGGGGATGCGTCGTGTCTACGATCGATCGCGAGTGGTCGAAGAAGTCGAGGCCGCTAGACGCGAAGCACTCGCAGCGTTCGGTAAGGATGATGTCTATCTCGAAAAACTCGTCGAGCACGCACGACATGTGGAAGTTCAGATACTGGGCGACAGCCACGGACAAATTGTGCACCTATTCGAACGTGATTGCTCCGTGCAGCGCCGTAATCAAAAAGTGGTTGAAGTTGCGCCGGCGACCTGGATGACAGAGGACCGTCGACAAGACATGTGCCAAGCGGCCCTGCGGCTGGCCGAACACGTGCAGTACGAAAACGCTGGCACTGTCGAATTTCTCTACGACGTAAAAACAGACGATTTCTACTTCATAGAAGTGAACCCGCGAGTACAAGTAGAGCACACCGTGACGGAGGAAGTCACCGGCGTCGACATCGTCAAAGCACAAATACATGTCGCTGGGGGTGCGCGCTTAGAAGATGCCGGTGTACCTCTCGAAGAAGCTGAAAGAAGACCCAAGGGGGTTGCGATTCAAGCCCGGGTCACCACGGAGGACCCAGCAAACCAGTTCCTGCCAGACTATGGACGAATCATCGCGTACCGCTCACCAGCTGGCTACGGTATACGGCTCGATGGAGGTACAGCATATTCTGGAGCCGTTGTGACCCCGTTTTACGACAGCTTGCTAGTCAAAGCGACCGCAACGGCAAATACGCGAGAAGAGGCGATCGCTCGTCTCCATCGTGCCCTCAGAGAATTCCGTATCCGTGGATTGAAGACGAATCTCCCTTTCTTACAACGGGTGATTGAACATACTGCCTTCGCCACTGGTGAACTCACGACTCGTTTTATCGACGATACCCCAGCGCTCTTCGACTTCACCCCGTCCCGCGACCGCGGGTCGAGATTACTCAATTTCATGGGAGAAGTTTTGATCAATGGAAACCCTGAGGTTGCAGGACGCCCAGCAGTCACCAGAGCACCTCTCACCACACTGCCCATCCTACCTGCGGACGGTGTCACGCTAAGCTCCCGTGATCGGCTCCGACGTGACGGTCCGAAAGCCTTGGCTGATTGGGTGGTAGACCAAAAGCAGCTCCTCCTCACCGACACCACCTTTCGGGACGCGCACCAATCTCTATTAGCGACTCGGATGCGAACAGTGGACTTGATAGCACCACTGCCAGCGTATGAATGTGGGTTGAAGCAGCTCTTTTCGCTTGAGGTTTGGGGTGGTGCAACATTTGATGTGGCTTACCGATTTCTAAAAGAAGACCCATGGCAACGGCTCCGCCAAATGCGCCAAGCAGCGCCATCGCATCTGTTGCAAATGCTGCTGCGAGCTAGCAATGCGGTTGGGTATACGAATTATCCAGACAACGTCGTCAAAGAGTTCGTACGCCTTGCCTACGCAAATGGTGAAGGAATCGACGTCTTCCGGGTATTCGACAGCCTGAATTGGGTGGAAAATATGCGGGTAGCAATGGATGCAGTCCTGGATGCCGGGGGCATCTGTGAGGCTGCTCTCTGCTACTCCGGCGATCTGTTGTCGCCAGATGAGGACGTCTACACGCTTAGCTATTATGTACGCATGGCAAAACAGCTCGAGGCTGCCGGCGCACACATATTGGCAATAAAAGATATGGCGGGGGTATGTAAGCCAGCTGCAGCGGTTCGCTTGGTAACTGCGTTGAAGAACGAGGTGGGATTACCGATCCACCTACATACCCATGATACGTCCGGCGGAGCAGTCGCTACGGTCATCGCAGCGGCAGGTGCAGGCGTTGATATCGTAGACGGCGCGATGGATGCCCTAAGCGGTAAAACATCCCAACCAAACCTTGGAACGGTGATTGAAATGCTGCGTGGGCTCGAAAGAGACCCAGACGTGCCACGCAAGGCGTTGGATGAAATAGTACGCTACTGGGAAGCTGCTCGGAAGCACTATGCTGCTTTCGAGACCGAGTTGAAAGGAGGAATGTCCAGCGTATACCAGCATGCCATGCCGGGTGGGCAATACACCAACCTTAAGGTGCAAGCACGTGCTCTCGGGATTGAGCATCGCTGGCCTGAAGTTGTCCAACGCTATGCCGATGTAAACCAGCTATTCGGCAACATCGTCAAAGTCACACCAAGCTCAAAAGTCGTGGGTGATATGGCACTATTCATGGTGTCTCAAGGTCTTTCAGTCGATGATGTAATGTCCCCTGAACGCGAGGTAGCGTTTCCAGCAAGCGTAGTGAAGTTTTTTCGCGGCGAATTGGGTCAACCCGTCGGAGGATTCCCAGCCGCGCTGCAAGCCAAGGTGCTCCGCGGTGCGGAAGCTATCACCGTTCGACCAGGCTCCTTGCTT
>PKDL01000226.1 GCA_002863065.1 Pseudomonadota bacterium | reverse complement strand
CTCGGCTGCATCGAAAGTCACACTATCTCGTGAAGCTGCGTTCGGCCATCGAGGAATCGGAGCGTATCGTGAGAATCTTAGAGGATCATGCGCGCAGTGTGACCCTAGCGGGCGGTGTGTTACCAGAGTCAGTCGAAGAAGCGCTAATTCAACGGAATGATTTGAACGCAGCAGCTTTGCTGCGTGCGGCTGAGGCGGTTGAGACTGCGCGTAAGGCGCTATCTAAGCTGGAAGTCCCGTCGATGCAGACTCCTGGGGTTCCATCGCTTATGGTGCTTGAGGCATGTGATGATTCCCTAGAAGCTCATCCTTCGCTGACTAAAACGGCGGATACTCCCTATCGACGCGGTGCACGCGTACGACAAGCGAGATGGCGTGAACGCCGCAACCTTCCTCCCGGTGTGTCTCGTGGGGCGCCAGATTTGGCGATGCTATCGATGCCAGCCGCTCGAATGCGTTTGGATAACTTCATTTCAGGTCCGGTGAGAAACATGGTGCGACGGTATGCACTCGGTCCTAAAGGAGTGCGGCCGGGGTACGGAGTCCGCTTCTTTTCTGACTTATTGGATACGCGCGCTCTGGCGTTCAACCTCTTTGGCGAGTTGGCACGTGACACGGAGTTAGCGACGGCAGTACTCCGGGATTGGGTGCCGGACATGGACCGAGTATTACGAGTCGATCTGGACTATCGGCCTACACAGAAACGTCTCGGACGCGTTCTCAACCGGGATTGGCGGGCTCCATTGCACGCGTGCGTCAATTATGTAGACCCGGAAGGAGACCTGGGTTTTATCGGGTGTGTGGTGTTGTACGCAGAACCACGAGGGCGCCGTCGCATTTCGCTTACCGAGGATGAACGCTCGCTACTCACGGGTCTTGCGACGCTGAATATCGACGATGTTCCATTATTGGAGCAATCAGTATTTTCGCGATTAGGTCGTGCATACCTTACGTGCGGTGGACTCCTGCATTCCGACATTGGATATGTACGCGGGCAGTTATGGGCACTGCACGCCAACGATGATCATGCGGCATCGAAAACCATTCAGGGGTTTTCCGAGTTATTGTCTACGTCTCGCAGTTTCCGGTCACGAAGCCTAGAAAGTATCACTAGGCGTATTGCACATTGCGGAAAGACGGCATGGGCTTCTACGTTCGACGAGCGGTATCTCGTTGATTGACTAAGCTCGCGTGTGTTCTCGTACGCCGGTGCGTGCTGTCTAGAGGCTGGCGGACCACCCAATGATCACTCGTGCATCTTGAATAGCACGTTCGGCAGAGTTCGCATCGAAGTAGTCGGCGGGTGCTCCTCCCAATGCACTCGGGGCCGATGCATTGAGTATTCCACGGTCTAAGCGTCGAGCAGCTTGCAAGATAGTTGGGGGCGCCTCTTCTTCTAGAGCGCGTATTGCGAGGGTGATTGAGCGTATTTTGGACTGAGAACCCGACCCTTGTGCGCCACGTAGTGTGAGTATTCCTCGAATTCTCGCTAGCGCGCCACGTTGTGCATGCAGTACCGCTGTGGCGTATTGTTTCTCACGTCTCAAGGTCTCGGCAGAGAGCATTTCGCCGCGGGACGTGGCTAGCCAGTCCTCGCCGGACTCGTTGGCTGGTTTTGGCTTGATAGCCACTAAGCCATCCGTCTTGATGGTCCGATGGTGCGCTCCCGCCGCTTTCGAGGCCGAGTTCGTTTTGAAGCGGGTGGCGAGGCCGATGATAGCTTGCAACATGAACTCATGTGTCAGCGCCCCATCTGTTTGGTCATTTCTAGCGCTGTATTGAGTGCGAATTCGTATCCATTCGGTCGGCGTGTAGCCCACAGCGGTCGAAAATCGATATTCGACACGATCCCGAAGTGGTGAGGGCGTCGGTAGTCCCATGACGTCGGCTCGAAAGCCCGCAAGCAAGGTGCGCCAGGATACCGTTAGTTCAGACGACAGGGTGCCTTCCACTTCGAGCGCACGTGGGATACCGCGGCGCCGGAGCATGTACTCTATTGCAACGCCGAAGTGGACATCGGAGGGTAGGGTGAACATCCCTTCGATATCTGCACCGATAAGGTCGGTCCTATTTCCAGGTCCCGTCCCGTTTTCCCCGGTGGCAAATGTGAGTCCCAACGCGAGATGCTCTCCAAACGCGGCTCCTGGATAGAGTCGCAACCGAGCGACGTACAGCATACGCTCAAGCGTCGAGGCACCATCCCCTAATGCGAGGGGGGCACTGAAACTATTACCTGAACCTCGCAGAATTGAGGCTTCAATATCTATGGGTAAAAGGGCTATTGGGACGCGGTACTTCAGCTGTAGGCCCACATCGAATAGTCCATTTGGCCCCAAGAACCGTTCGGTGTGCAAGGGGGCATCTACAAAGGCGCGTTGTTCGATACGACGACCACTCACCGGTCCGAGGCCAACGAGCCAGCGTCCAGTTCGTATTCGAAAACCATCGACGGGCATCACATCGCCGTACAACTCCCAATTCGACAGGCCCGTATCGTCAGCGGCGAGAGCCCCATAGAATCCCCAGATGTCATGGAACATGCCCGCTAAGCCGATACGGCCTTGTTGTATGGCCATACCATCCACTGCATCCCAATCGCGAGGCGCATCGCTCCTATAGGAAAAAGACGTTGCAGCAAGTCCATGGGCGGTGATCCCTTCACCATTCGGAACGATGACCGCAGTCGGATCACCGAAGGCGAAGCAGGCAGTACAAAAAAGGCTTACAAGTTCCACATGCGCAGGGTCCCAGCCCAGACTCGCAGGGTCAAGCGGTCCAGATCCTACTCCCGGTGCTTGATGCCAGGAAATTCCGCGGCATCGAACGGAGGTCTCCTATCAGATGACGCTAAAAGATAGCGGTGAGTGGTCAGTGCGAGGCGTCCCAGCGTCCAGACCCTCCAGAGTCGAACCAGTCCTTTCATGCGCATCCGAAATCCCGCACCCGCATCTCGGCGCCGTAACGTGCGACCATCGCGTTCTAATTGAGCTGCGAGGTGGTACTCAATGAGCGCGCTCGTCGGTATCTTTCCAAGCACATCGAGGCATTGTGCGGCCACTTGGCGCGCTCTTCGATCTGCAAGCTTCACCATACTTTCAAATGCCTGGGTTTGCCGAACACCAAGTAGCGTATGGTCGGAACGAGAGTACACCGCTCCGAGGGAATACCGTTTACTTATGACCGTGCCAGAGGCGATATATGACGAAACGGCTCCGGACACTTCTGCATATCGCCGCTCTAGTCCATTGATAAACTGGTTGCTGAGCAGAGACGGAAGCCGTCTGTTCATATATGCCGTTCGGTAATCGGCATCATTGAGTAGTAGCCGCTCTCTAATTCGTTCAACCGGTTCGTTTAGCCGTGCTGCTAAGGGGCGGGATAGCAGCGCATCGACATATTCCAAGTTTGCGTCAGCCACACGCTCGTAGCGCGCAGCCACGCGTTTCAGAACCTCTTCAGATATTGGTCTGACACCGGTTCGACCCGTGCGGATGGACGACGCATCACTGACATCGAGGTAGGCCTTACCAAACACCAGCGAACTCTGCGCATCGACCAGATAGGTTGAATACTTTTGCATGCCACGAATGAGTGCAGACACCTCCTTTTTTGGCGGCCGGTAACCGGGCTCTGCAAGTAGCTTGTTCGTCTCGGCAGCACTCTCCAGTGACCGGTCGCCTTGTGCCAATCCCCGCAGTGCATCGAGCATGGCCTCAAATGTTTCAACGGCGAACGGCACTTCAGCAGCTTGCCCAGGGGTGTGTTTTTTCCAGCGGGGAACAGAGCGTTCTAGGTTGAAATGAACGCTGGTACGGAGGGTAAGCAGTAGGTCTCTCAGAGTGCTCCACTCTCGGAACTGAGCGCCAACCCGAGTGAGTACTTTCGTGCGCAGTGCATGGTGGTTACGGTGAGCCTCCGTCGCCGCGTCCATCGCACCCACACCGTCACCTTTGGCTAATCGTTTCTGTGCCAGTTTCATCAAACGGCGTGTGATTGCTTGCCGTTTTTTGGCTTTTTTATCATCCAACCGCTTGGTGAAGCGGCGGAAATCCGTATGTCCGGCTAGGACCGAGCGCAGTATAGATTTGGCGCGGTCGGCGAATATGTCGCTGATCCAAATGGGAAGCGCCATATCTTCCCGGTCAAGTGGTGCTGTTGTCGGGATGGATTGCCCGGTAAGTAGATTGTAGGCCGACTCTAAGTCGGGGACGATCGCGATGCGCGCCCCTGCTTTTTCCGCCATAGCGACGACGTCAACAGATACTTTTTTGGTGAGGCTTTGACTACGCCGCTGCCCCATCGGAATGCCGATGACTTTCTTTCCGGCGCGAATAGCCGCTTCCACTTTTTCCGGAATGCCGCCTACCGGTCCAACAGTTAGATCCGGATTTAGAGTGCCGGTGATTGTCACGTCGGTACGTACGGGGGCTCGCCGCGCCCCCGCCATGATCGCCGCCGCCATGAGTGCGCCAGCGCTCGGTCCGTCCACCGCTCCCTCGGCCTCGACCGTTACTCGTAGAGAAAATGGGTCCACATCCATGATTTCGCCGGCAGCCAGTAGCGCCATCCAAACGGTGGCTCGCCACGCTTCGCCCACGCCTCCGCTCACGGTTTCAGCAAATCTAACTGGTGCTCTGAGCCTCGGGTTAGGTTCGACATCGACCCAAAGTTTCGCAAGCCCTCCCGCAGATGCCTGCTCCGCGTCGTCACTTTGTCGGTAGAAAAGATAGTCAGTCGCTATTTCGCTGCTTGCTGGGACGACGGCGGCAGGGGTGCAGGCTGCAAGCATGATACAGATACATGTCGCCAGTGCCGCTGAGGATATCATGCCGCATGACCTCGGTTGCGCCTGACGTGACCCGCTTGAGCGTGCGAGCCTATCCAGGCGGAGCGTGTACATAGCAGTGGTCTTTTGGTGGGGCGTTTCTGCGGGACGGGGATAGGCTAGCACGGGCTGAGGATATTGGTCTGCACGCACACAGGTCAATCCAGAGCGGTTCAGTCCATGGGTTCAAACAGGGTCTTTTACTTTTTCTCGTATGCACTTTCGCGTCTTCATAGTTGACGACTTGACGAGGATAGATACCATGTGGGCCGTGTGCATTTGTCGATGCACACACGACGCTGCCTAATACGGCAACTCGAACGCGTTACCGCAACACGCTACAAACCAGGTGGTACAGGTGTTCCAGATACCTGACCGGCGCCTGAGTGGGTACGCTCGCACACTCCCTGATGAAAAGCCGTCCCCGGTGCGCACCGCCATCGGTTGGTCACAGAGGGGACATGGTAAGGCTCGCATAGGCATGTGGCCAGCGTCATTACATAGAAACCGAGTGATTAGGCTGCCTGAGACAGCTAATCACCGCTGCATAGCCCGCTACGTAATCGCGTTTGACCGGGTATCGCGGCTTGAAAATATTAGCTTTAGTCAGAACAGTCCGCTGCTCTGACGACATCAAGGCGCCCAGACCAGGCGATGAAATGGATATCGTTGTGGGTCAGCGCCTTGCCCAGATAGGGGGCATACTGTGGATTTACTTGAATATCTACAAACCAACGAGATCGACCAGCCGTTACCCAGGTCTTCTTTCGAAACGTTCGATACACTGGAACCTCAAGACCTGACTGAGGTTCTGAGTCAACAACGGCCTGCGCTGCGGATGTCGTCGGTTGAGTCGCTGCAGGAACTGATCATCGCACGCTACCGTTGGATCGGCTGGCGGCAAGCCGTCGCTGAAACGAACGACCAACGCGTTGCGGATGGATTAGAGGCACTTGCACCATCCTCTTTGGGGGCGTTGCGCGCGGACGAGGTATACGCTCTGGACCATCTTGATCGCGCTTCGGCGGGAGATGAGTCCATACGAACAAGCCTGTTCGCCCTGTATCAGCGAGCGGTGACCGTGATTGGCGAGCAAGCGAATATCGTGGTGTCCGCCGCACAGGCGGGTCATCCCAGGGCGGCGCAGTTTGCGCGTCTTTTAGGCGCTGCGGGTACAACTGGAGACCTCGATGCTGAGGGGTGGTTTGAAATTATCCGCGGTGTCAGAACAAACGCACTAAAAATCGATGTTGGCGTGCCTTGGGATGCGGTGGTGGCTGACGTGGACTTCGAGCCACTGGCAGCTCGTATGGGCGATCGTGCGGCACCGGACTATTGCGAAGCGGAGCTATCCGCCTTGAGCCCTCGGTTTACCGAGCGACTAACCTCCGATTATCAGGAGACTCTCATGCGTCGGCTGAGCCTGCGTTATCACGAGTTGCTCTCTGCCGAGCCTATCCGGGCGCATCCCCTAGGTGCGATCTACGTCGGCACGGACCGCCAGCGTGTGGGGATGACCATTCTTGATAAGAAGGGAGCAGTGTCGACCTCTGCTCCAATACGGCCATCGGGAGACTGGGCGAAGCGAGCCGTTGGCTGGATGAAGCAGAACCGCGTTCGGATGGTTGCAGTTCCAAACGTAGCCCTTGCTCAGAAATGGCTAGACGAAATCATGCACGCGTTAACGCTAGAAAAGGTACGTACGGTAGAGGTCGACGTGGCTGGACTGCTTGAGGCACGCTCTATTGATGATCCACGGCTCAAGCGCGTATCTACCGAGATCGCCTCGGCGATCGTGCTGGCGAGACGTGCATCGAAACCTTTGGATGAGTGGACACGCGTTGACCCCTTACGCCTGGGCTTGTCGCGAATACAAAAAGAGTTGGATGGTGGTCAGCTCCGCGAAATTATGCAGATTGTGCGCGAGCGAACCATCGCGACTGCACAGCCACTTTCTACGGCGCCGGTGAATACTAGCGGTCTACGGGGTCGCGCTAGTGCACCGCTGAATCCGGAGATTACCGGTATCCGTGACTTGCGGCCGGGATTACAGTTGAACGGCATCATCACGAACGTGACGAAATTCGGCGCTTTCGTGAATATTGGGATCAAGCAAGAAGGGTTGGTGCACATATCAGAGCTGTCCGACCAATTTGTGTCCGATCCTAATGAGGTAGTTCAATCAGGTCAGCAGGTCAGCACTCGTGTCATCAGTGTGGACCTCGATAGGGGTCGGATTGCATTATCGATGCGGTCGGAGAATTCCACTTTGAGACTCCCGAACCGCGACAACCGGCCAATGGGCGGGGGGCGGCCCGAGCGAATGGGCCAGGGGCCTGGCGGAAACCGGGGAGGCGGACAGGCCACGCCAGCCGACCGCGCTAGGGCACTCCAAGATCTGGAGCGCCTCTTCCAGAAGTAATGTGGTGTCTTCGCACAACGTTATCCTGACCATGTTGGAGCAGAAATGATCACGACGAGTGACTTCAAGAAAGGCACACGGTTCGAATTTGAGGATGTACCATGGCAAATCCTGGATATTGCCGTGCAATCGCCCACGGCTCGCGGGGGCGGTACTCTGGTGAAACTCAAGTGCCGTAACCTGCTGACCGGCGCATTCTCCGCGAAAACTTTCAAGTCCGGTGATAAGTTCCAAGAACCGGACCTTGAACTGAGAACAGGTACGTATCTCTATCGTGATGATGAATATTTTCATTTCATGGATTCCGAATCGTACGAGCAATATTCTCTGACAGAGGCCGAAGTGGGCGACCAAAGGTACTATTTGGTCGACAACATGGAATTACGCGTACAGCTCTATAATAGCCGGCCGATTGGTATCGACGTGCCGCAGACTATGGTGTTGACCATCACAGACACCGAGCCGGCGGTGCGTGGCGATACAGTCAATGCAGTCACGAAAGCCGCAACGTTGGAGACGGGGCTCGTGGTGCAAGTTCCGATGTTCTGTGAAGGCGGACAACGCATCAAAGTAGATACCCGAGATGCTCGGTACCTACAGCGGGCTGATTAGTGATGGCGAATGCAATGACCGTCCAGTCCACGCGACTCCGTTGGTGGACGTAACCGATGGCGCGCGCGAAGGTTCGGCAACGGCTTCTTCCAGCGATGCTGAGCGAGACTATGCGCCGGTATCGCCACCGCGTTTGCAGTTACCATCAAGGTAGACAAGCCAGTCAGTGGAAAGCACTGACGTGGGCCGATTGGGAGCAGGAGGTCAGCGCCGCCGTTTGTGCATTGCAAGACCTCGATATCCGCAGCGGCGATCGCATTGGCATACTGAGTGCCACTCGACGTGAATGGCTCTCTACCGATATTTCAATCCTTTGTACTGGGGCGATAACGGTAGGTATCTACGCTACGCACACCTCAGAGCAATGTGAATACATTCTCAAGCATGCTGGGGTCCGACTTCTCTTTCTGGAGGACCGAGACCAGCTCTTCAAGATTCGTTCAGTGTGGTCTGAGTTACCGGATTTAGAGCAGGTCATTTTATTTGAGCCCGCGCCTGAGCTCGAAGACGATAGCATCTTGAGCTACTCCGACTTCATTTCTCGCGGGAAAGCGCTTGATAGTGAAGAAGATGTGATGGTTTGGGAGCGATGCCAGGATATTGATCCGGAATCTATAGCGGCAATCGCTTACACTTCAGGCACCACAGGACATCCGAAAGGTGTGATGCTCACGCATCAGGGGGTTGCGTCGACGCTATACGCAATTCAGCGCGCTGTTCCTATGCAAGATTCAGACGTGAGTATTGTCAATTTGTCGTTGGCGCATTCACTGCAGCGAATTGGGGCATGGAGCGGGTTAGTGTGCGGGTCTACCCTGGTGTTCGGTGACCGACTTGATCGGTTTCCTCAGCACATGAAGCAATTTCGGCCGACAGTGCAGTTATCGGTACCAAGGGTATTTGAAAAGTTGTACGGCGCGATCATGGAGGAGGTGTCGGAACAAGATATCCGTCGCCGGAAGATGTTCGAATGGGCACTTGATGTGGCACGACAAGTCAAAGAATCAGAACGTGCAGGAAAAAATGCTCCGCGGCATATGCGCCTGCAGCTCGCTGCTGCAGAGCGTACTGTGTTGGTGCCTTTGCGCGAGCGGTTTGGAGGGCGCATTCGTTTCTTTGTGTGCGGTGCAGCCCCGTTGTCCTCTGAGATCGTTGAGTTCTTTGACGCCTGTGGCATGCCAATCCTAGAAGGGTACGGTCTCACCGAGACATGCGCTCCCGCTACGGTGAATACGCTGCGAGCATCGAAGTACGGAACGGTCGGTCGGCCCTTGGATATGTGTGAGATAAAAATCGCGAGCGATGGTGAGGTCCTCATACGCGGGGAAAACGTGATGTCTGGCTACTACCGCGACTCTAAGGCTACGAAAGAAGCTATTGACCGGGACGGTTGGCTGCAGACGGGCGATTTGGGGGCGTTGGACGAGGATGGATATCTCACGATCACTGGAAGAAAAAAGGACATCATTATTACGGCCGGAGGGAAGAACATTTCACCGGCTAATATCGAAGGCGCGTTTGAGCGAGAGGCGCTGATCCAACATGCGGTCGTGTTTGGCGATCGTCAAAAGTTTTTAGTCGGGCTATTCGACCTTGAGCCAGACGTTCTCGCTCAGTATATCGAGCGGTTCAATCTCGGCGAATTGTCGCCAGCGGAACAACGTACGCATCCACAGGTCGTAGCTGAAGTTCAACTGATCGTGGACCGCGTGAATCGCACGCTGGCGCGCTTTGAGACCGTGAAATATTTTGCGGTCACGCAGAGACCACTATCGATTAGCGAGGACACTCTTACGCCCACTCTCAAGGTGCGCCGCGCGCAAGTTCGTGAACAATTCAGTGCCGTCATCGAGGCGCTTTTTCTGACTCGTCGGAATACGCAAACGTCACTTTGGTAGGGAAAGGCATCCGTGCGGATTGCACTGTCCGACCGTGGGCAGGGCTCCAGCAAGCATTCACCGTCAACTGGGTCTCGTGGGTCGGTAGCTCAGACTTTCCTTCAGGTGTTCAAGTGGGCGTTATACCCAACAGCGATGTCGTTATTTTAGGCTGATCCGCCCTTCGAAGCGGGCACGTGGGTCCAATCGGATCCGTTATTCCGGTAAACGCTATCGGCGGTTCGTCGCACTAACGGCGTGTCGTTCCTACGTCTGGTAGCTGAGAATAGAAAAAGCGTATCGGGTCGGGCTCATTGCCGTAAACGTAGGCGGGGCCAAGAACAATGCCATCTTCCGTAGACACCGTTTTTACCGTGGTCTGCAAATCGGAGCCGGCCTCAAGATCACCACGCCAACGTCTCCGCATGGCCATGAGCTGTTCTTGCTGAAGAGCCCAATGTTTCTGCAGCTCCAGCAGCTCGGTCAGTCCGGGGGGTAATTCATCCCGGAAAGCGTACAAAACGTGGCCGGTGGCCTCCGCATCGTTCACGGCACGGTGCGCTCCCTCGAGCGAGATGCCTAAGCGTTCTGCAACTTTGCCAAGCTTTTTACTGCCATGTTCTTTTTGAATCTCACGGGCAAAGACTAGCGGGTCCAGGCATGGTGCATCAGGAACTGCGACACCTGCCCTGGTGAGCTCAGCTCGAAGAAATCCCATATCGAACTCATGGTTGTAGGCACAGAGTACTTTGCCTTGGAGTTTCTCAGCGATGGTCTTAGCGACAGCATCAAAGGTAGGCTGTCCCGTAAGCTCCTCCTGCTGAATGCCGGTCAGCTTTGCGACTTCGGCCGGGATCTCGCGCTCGGGATCAATGAGCTGGCCCCATGATTCAATGACTTCGCCAGCCCGCATATGCACGATACCGATTTCAATAACTCGGTCTTTTGTTGCCGAAAGACCGGTGGTTTCGACATCGAATATTGCTATGTCGGCTTCAAACCAAGTGTTGTTTTGCATGTCTAGGTGGTACCGCTAGCGCCGCACGAGGTCAATACCTATATGTCACCGTATATGGCAGCATGGGATATGCCGCAGGAAAGTGTCTCAAAGGTCATTCGATCGGGGTCTACCTTCGGGAGATTTAGCGCCAGTGACCTTCAGTCCAAACATAGCCTTGCGAGACTTGTCGCCATTGCCCCGGTACCCAATGATGGTGGTAGGGCTGTTGTATGCGTACCCACTGACCCGGGGTCCATGCGTAGCGTTTTTTCTTCTGGGCATATTCCCAACGACCTGGCTTCCAGGCAAAGCGGATGCCCGGTTTAATGGGCCGGGCTTCGGGGCGTGATGGAGGAGGGGGCTCCGGCGCAATCACGGCCGCCCTATCTACCGCCACCGGCGCACAGCCCTGTATGAGGCTGAGTGTGAACAGCACAGTTAGAACCAGTGGGATAACGCACAGCCGATGGTTGGTGGTCGTGAATTTGTGCACGTTTACTTTCTCCTCACGATCAACATTCCGGTCCGACGTAGGCATACACGATATCACCCAGTATGCTTGGCCTCATGATGACGCGTCAATCCACAGATTCTACGATACTCCTCGATGCGTTGACGTCACATCTGGATGACGCATTCACTCAGCCTGGGCAGATCGCGGTGTTCGATGCCGATGGTACCCTCTGGCGCGATGATGCGACTGAGAGTCTGCTTCGCTATCTCGAAACTCTCGGATTGATTACGCCGCCAGAGGGGTATGCGTCTATCGATGCTGCTCTGACCGCGATGTACGAGACAAGCTATGTGGACGCGTGTAAGTACTGTGCAAGCGCTTTCTCTGGTCATGGCATACGCGATGTCATGCGTTGGAGTGAGCAGTCTTTTGCCCGGTACGTATTGCCGACAATGATTCCGTTGACCAATGGACTGATTCAGTGGATGCAGCAGCGAAACGCCGAAGTGCACGTGATATCAGCGAGTCCTTGGTGGGCGATTTTGCCGGGTACGAGACGTTTGGGCATATCAGATGATCATGTGCATGCGCTCAATGTCGACATGGAGGACGACTGCCTAACGGAGCAGTCGGTTGGGCGTATTCAAAGTGGACTAGGCAAAGCCAAAACCGCGGCATCTCTTCATAGTGCGCCGGTATTTGCGGCAGGAAATACGGTGGATGACGCCTATATGATGCGACTTGCCACTTCCGCAGCATTGGCGGTCGAACCGCAGGTGCTGACCGATGACCCCCGTGACCTCGCGTCAATTGCACGTGAAAACGGGTGGTTCATACTCCGAAAAAACTGATTTGAGCCTGATCCGGCGCTTGGATAAACGCGCTTTGTTCCTGCTGCTCGAAACCAACAGTTGACCCTCTAGAGGACCATACTTACTCTGAAGCAGTGTTCCGCCTGTCACGAAAAACCGAGTACGGCCTACTCGCGCTATCTTATCTCCGGGGCCATATGGACCATGGAGTGTGCAGCGCTAAGGATATCTCGGAATACTATCAAATCCCCCCTTCGCTCTTAGCGAAAGTCATGCAGCGTCTAAAACGCGCTGGCTTGGTGACATCGGTTCAGGGGACAAGCGGAGGCTACGCGTTGGAGCCGAGCTTCGGCGACACGTCATTTCTGGAGTTTATGGGATTCTTCGAAGAGGACGTGGCGTTAGTGGATTGCCTGATGCAAGAGGACAGTCCGGCATGCCAGCAGGCACATTGTTGTAGTATTCGGAATCCGATAGCCGCATTGAACGACGCCATACAAGCGCAATTTCAGTCACTTACGCTTGAGGACCTCATCCAGCCGGCATCGTCCACTGGAGCTCTGGTCTCGCTTCATAGTCTTAGCCGCTAGTCGCTGCGCCAGGGCTGAGTCGTTTTCTGAACACGAATGGTTCGTACATTTTAGAAGGGAGGCGTTTCGTCGGGCGTTTCACTCGTCTCGTTGTCATCATCTGGCGCGGGACTATCTTCGTCCGGTGAGCTAGTCGGGGCGTCGTTGTGCACCGGTGGTATCTGAAAACGATCCGGTGGGTTTTCATCTCGGACCCAGTCTTTCATTTGAGTGGCTACGGTTGGCCATTGGCTCGAATCGGTACGAGTGGATAAGAACTTTTCAAATAATGTCAGTAGCATAGAGTCGAGTTGGTCGATGAGCGCCAACCGTTCGTGGAATTTCTCATCGTTTTCACGTGTCAATAGCGCCGGGATTTTGACCGAACTCACGGCTAGTGATTCGCCATCGATTGTGACCGTCCATTCGCGCTGACCCGAAATGATACGGAGAGTGGCTTTCTCTACTTTTTTGCCCTGACGAAGCGCGGTGCGGGCTTCGATGCTGAGGGACGGGTCCTCGGTACGGATGGCGACTCGCTCGGCACTTTGTCCCGAGCCACTGAGTACAATCCGATCGGTAAGAAAGAGTTCAATCGCGGGGCTATCCTCGCCTAAGCTAATGAGCCCCTCTTGGAGATCACTAAGAAACCAGAGCCAGGTGAGGAATTCACGGCCAAGGTATGAAGTAGAGTTCAGTCTATCAATGAGGTCCATGCTTACTCCGACACGCCGACGAGGTCAGTTGGTTCTAGATCGAGCAGACTTGCCGCTTGGGCCGCATCACCTCGTGCGGTGACGACGGTATACGGAGCCTGAGGTACCAAACGCAGACCCCAGCTGTCGGCCACGATTTCCTCGAAGGATTCGCGGATTCTTTTTGAGTGTGTCCAAAGACGAAGAGTGCCATCGACGGTGTTCCAGACCACATCGTAAATTTTGATATCCGGTAGCGCACGTCTACGCAGTGTCGTGAGGACTTCGGCCTTAAGATTGGCTTTTTCGCTTTTTTTGAGCACGTCTCGCCCGACTTGATCGCAGTATTCACGAAGTCGTCGATCGAAGTGCGCTTGAAATGCCGTTTTCGGGATCCGAATCGTATCCTCGCGCAGCGATATGCCTACATAGGGGTCGAGGAACACTTTATCCCACGTCAGTTCCAAGTCGAAGGGGCGTCCTAGCGCGGTCCAGCCGACTGACCGGTCTTTCCCATCATCAATTTGAATGTCCCTAAACGTATGACGTTGCAGCGATTCCATAAATGCTTCACGAAAGCCGGCAGGGGGCTCGTCCACTACAAAGTACGTTGTATAGGTGATTGTTCCGCTTGTTGCGCCCACGTTTACTCCCTCTACGATGGCAGAGTGCGGTTTCTCGCACTCACGCACACGCCTGTCAATCACCGTGGACAGTGGCGGTCCAGAATGCCAGCGTGTAGTCTCCGTTCTAGCGGTGGAACGCTGGTATTACTTCGGTACTGTAATCACTCGCGAGATGGAGGCAGAACGGTGTCGTATAGAGTTGGTGGGGATGTCGACTATCGCTGTACTCGCTGCAAAATGGAGTTAGCTCATACCATTTTAGCCATGGTGGATGGCGTACCCGTTCAGGTGAAATGCAACACCTGTCACTCGACTCGGAAGTTTCGCGTCAAGTCGCGTCGGACCTCTTCTTCATCCACTCGACGCGCTCCTACGCGCTCATCGAGTAGTCGGTCGTCTAGCAGCCGGACGGTGGGGGCGCGAAAGGTACTGAGTTCCGATGCTCGCACCGAGCACTGGGCTGAGTTGATGGCTAAGGCGGATGCAGGCAACGTGGCGCGGCGAGCATATAATATGCGCGAAACATTCGAAGTCGGTCAGGTCATCGACCACAACAAGTTTGGTGCCGGGGTAGTAGAGGCTTTAGTTGACCGAAAGATCCGGGTGATCTTTAACGACGGTGAACGGTTGTTGATACACGGCCGGACGCTCTAGGGGGCAGGCGATACCTCCGGCGCAGTAGAGAATTGCCAGATGCGGTTCACCTCCTGTCCGTCGATTTCCCCGCGAAATTCTGCTTGGTAGGTCGTGCCGGGAGCTAGTGGCTTCCGAGGAACCAATGCCACCGTGCTGCCGAGAAGAGCAGCGTATGGATCGTCGAGGTCTGACGGATGACGGATGGTTCCGTCAACCAGTGCTCCAGATGTCATGGATAATACCTCTAGAACAGGCGAATCTCCCATAGTCGACGCGGCCGGAAAACCGATGCTGACCACGGTTCCAGTCGGAGCATCCCAATCTCCGGGGACCGGGCTAATCGGGCTGGCGGCGGCATTCAGGGTCGTCGGTATATCAGTTTGACCCTTACCCGGGTACAGGGGGCCGGTGTCGGCACTGGCCTCATCCCACTTACCGAACGGGTCGAGGCAGGCGTATCCGTCGCGAAAGGCGAGACCGATCACTGATGTCCCTGAATCTAACAAGGCGACCCGATGATAGAGGCCTTCAGTCCAGAGGACGATCGCTTCTTTGAGGTCGTACACGTCGCCGGCGATAAGGGATCTCGGACCCGCATCCGCACCTCTTTCTGTGTAGAACGCGCTGGTCGAGGTTTGTTCGTGGACCACTTTGCCCTCGCCCGCCATGTAATCGATATGTAGTTCGCAGCCTGCAGTGAGTTCGTCATCTAGGGTTACTGGCTCAAGACCGCTTGCGATACGTTGCGTATTGAGGGCGGCGAGCGCGTCATCGATGGTCGCAGGAGGCGCAATCGTATCTACATCCTCGGTGCCGCTTGCCACCCCCGCGTCGGGCACAACCACACCGAAGTTGCGTGTGTCCGCACAATCGGCACATGGCTGAGCAGACTCCGCTGTATCGGTGCATGCCCAAGGCAGGCCAAGAACGAACGCGATAGATGTGAAAACCGATAGACGCATGAGGCGAGTCTACTGGAGGGACGTACCCCTTTCCAATGCGTTCACAGAATCATCCGGAGAAGCCGGCGAACGTTGATGCAGATAGGTCATCCAGATGGTTCTGGGAGTCAATGGAGCTGTACATGCATCAGAGCGGGCTTCGACCCGATGCTCGATGGGGATGAACCGATAGATGTTTTCATCTTTTTTATATTCCAGGTGCGGGTCACCCGGGGCTATCGACCGATTTGTATAGCCGTCGAATACACGGAATGCGCGGTGTTCGATTACGCGATAGCAATAGTCCTGGTTACGACTCGCTACCGTGTACGTAATGCGGCTGTCGGTATTGACCTGCAAGGGGCCTGGCAGGTCTATGCGCGGGGGAAGACCGCTATCCTGTATGAGAAACAGAAGCTCGCCGCTCAACGTATACAGAGCTACACCTGCTCGGCGGTCGCGGTCCCCGAAACTCTTAGAGGCAAATCGAATATGTACCGGTGCGCCGGCTCTCAGGTTGACTGTGGTGGGGTCGGCGATTGAGATGACAAGCGTATCTACGCGTCCAGTCGAATTCTTTAGGACCACATGTACCCCTGCGGCGCCTTTATTCGTCACGGACACCACAGTAGCGTCGAATTCGACGTCTACGGGGGGACCGTTTTCGTTGAGTGAGGTTTGACTGGCGAGTGAGACTCGGACGCTGGTGGCTTCAGGAAGCCATACCGCATCACGCAAGGTGGCGTCGTTACATCCTGCGATATAGAAAATGCAGGCGCTGAGTAGCCACCAATGTGCCATGGGCGTGGAGCTGCGCGTGTCGCGAGGTGTGATTATTTCGTGGTTGGGCCAGTCAGGCCGAACGTCTTGTACGACAGTCCATTCTTGCGAATGAAGGCATAGAGACCAGTGCGAGTCACAGTGCGAAGTGCGCGTGTCGACAGGCGAACACGCACAAATTTGCCCTCTTCTGGTACCCAAATCCGCTTACGCTGGACGTTAGGCAGTTGGACGCGCTTGGTCTTGTTGTGCGCGTGGGACACATTGTTGCCGACAAGTCGGCGCTTTCCGGTTAGTTGGCACTTCGCCATTGTGTAGTCCTCCTAGACAGGCGCGCGTTGGTAGCATAGCAAGTAAATTTGGGTCAAGGAGATTCATCGTCGTTCGCAACGATTGACCGCCGCAGTACTTGAGAAACTTCTGCGCGGTACCTGGGGACTCCGGCCTAAAACACTGCGCTGTAGCCGGTCTAGGTGGTTACTCTATGGGTGCTGCAAAAGCAGCACGTTTATGGTTGCGGTGCAGTGAGTAATTCAATGAAGCCCCAGGTGTTAATACCGTGATTCGAGACGTGCCAGTACACGGTTGAACCGAGTTCGATGTCAGTAGGCGCGGGCCATTCCTCGTAAAATAACTGGCTGCTCGTTGGGACGTTCACGTCAGCGCTCCATAGCGTCATTAGTGTTCCATCAGAGGATTTGACTGCGAGTTCCAGGTGATACGGTCCTGCGCCGGCAATTATTTGAAAATGCCATATGCGGAGCCGCAGCGTGTCGCCTTCCGTGATGGCAACGCGTGTTGGTTGGTCGACAGTCATATAACCGCAGAGACTTGTTGTAATATCGAACCATGGTCCGTCTACGAGTTCTTCCACCCCATAATCATCAGGAGTGCAGACATCTGCTTTGCCAGAATTGGTGGCGTAGAAAGGGTCACTATCCGACGGGGTAGGTAGCCATTCATAGTTATCGACAACTTTCAGCCACCCAAGCGTCTCTACGTCGGCTGTCATGCCGTCGGGTAGGTCATAGACTTCCTGCGAGGTATCGGCGGATTGAGTTGCAGCCGGTGCCTCTTCTTCACAGCCAACAGCAGCGCCACTCAGCATCAAGAAAAAACCGAGTGTATATGGGGCACTCTGGTGCCACTGATGCATTTTTCTTAATCCAGGACTGTAGTTACTCATTTTTAGGACGATACCAGAGACGGGCGCTGAGTCCGAACCCGAAGGCACGGATTTGGCGAGGAGTAAGGCAGAGAACGCAATGGTAGCAGTCGTGGTAGCCTCGCTCATGGGTTGGCCACCGTTGTGTCCCGCACGCGTTTGGTGGTGTTGGAGAAGTAAATGAGCTTCAGACCAATGGTTGAGCCGCATAGTGAGGCAGGAAAGTACCTGCACAGCGTACGTACACGGCGCCTGCAGGGATATTGCGTTTGGACGCTAGTCTACGTTCTGAGCCTATGTTCTGGGTGTACGGATGAGATACAGACGGGAACCATCGCGGGGGCCGCCCGACAAATAAGGGAACTCCCGGTCGGTCCGATGTCACTTCCGGATGTCTTGCCAGCCGACGTGGAGCCATCGCTGCGGCTTGGTATCACCCCGTATCTTCCCGCGGCGCAAATGGTAGAGCAGTTCACTCCGATTGTTCGCGAACTCAGTTCGTTATTGGAGCTGCCGATCACACTCATTCCGGTGCAGAGCTATGCAGAGCTCATTGAGCATGTCGCGGCGCGTAAAGTGGATATCGCGATTTTGCCGCCATTCAGCTATGTGAAGGCCGTCGAGCGGATGCCCGACCTGCAAATTGCCGCCCAACAGCTCGCCTGGGGGGAGTCAGAATACAGTGCAAACATCATGGTCAAGGACGACAACGCGGCAAAATCGATTGAGGATCTATCGGGGCGGTTCACGTTCGTCGACGAGAATTCTACGAGCGGCTTTCTCTTCCCATATCACGCGTTTCTCTCTGCAGGGATCGAGCCGGAGCATGCGTTTGATTCCATCGGATATGCCGGAACACACATTGATGCGATACGGCAGTTGGCGCATGGCGAAACCGATGCGATCGCTGTGGCCGCGGGTATGGTGGAGGCAGCAGCAAACGGGGATCCGCCGATCGACGTGAGTTCCTTACGGGTACTCGCGAACGTGGGCCGTGTTCCGTATGACGTCGTGACAGTCAGTGGACGATTGGGCGCTGTGGCCGCGGAGCGCATCGGTATGGCATTCGGTCGGCTCGATTGCCGTACTTCTCGGGGGAGAGAGCTACTCAAACCCACGGTAGCCATTACCGGATGGGTCCAGGCAGATGATGTCTCGTATGAGCGCATACGAGATATGTATCGGCGGGTGCTTGAGCATCGGGCCACGAAGAAAAGTGGACGGCCATGACGCGTAGACTCGGCATTCGCTTGGCCGTACTGGTTTCTGCGGTACTCATTACGCTCGGTGCCATCGTGGGGGCGTATGTAACCAAGGCCTGGGTGGGACAATTGAGAGCCGACCACCGATCCCGTGCGGCCGCGACGCTAAGCGCGTTAGCAGTACCATGTTCAAGCGTTATGGCGTCCGGTGAGCGACGACGACTGGATAGCTTCATCGCCGAAACTGTCAACTTGGGCGATACATACTCTCTCATGGGTATCGCACTACTCGACCATGAAGGGACCCTGGTGGTCGCACATGCTAAACATGTGACGCCAGCTGAGCTGCTAGAAGACTCCGAGTTTGTAGAGGCGGCGCGCGCGTCACCGGAGTCAATGTGGCGGCGGTACCCAGGCGATTCGCAAGAAACCCTCTCGGTATCCATGCCAGTGGTCTCGGGGCTTCGTTTCGGGACGCTGCTCGCGCAGTTTGATTCGTCGGATGTCCAGGAATCGATATCTCGCATTCGACTCGCAGTCACTTTTGTGACGGCAGTGGCGGTGCTATTCACTGTCGGTGTGCTCTGGCTCACGCTGTTGGTGACGGTGCTTCGGCCGGTTCAACAGCTGATGCAAGCCGCGGAAGCGGTATCAAAGGGTGATTTTGACTCGCGGTTGCAGTCGAATCGCTCAGATGAGGTGGGCCGGCTCTCGCACGCGTTCGATCAAATGGCGGACCAGCTTCAGTCCTATACACAAGGGCTGGAGCGTCGTGTTGCGGAAGAGAGTGCGGAAGTTGCGAGGCAGTCGCAACAGCTACATGAAGTGAATGCACGTCTTCAGGTGGCGGTGACCAAGCTTGAGAGGCTGGCGGTGACGGATGAACTGACGGGACTGTCGAACCGTCGTCATTTTGACCATTTGTTACAAAGTGAGCTCGCTCGAAGTGCGCGTTCGCATATTCCGCTGAGTCTGCTGATGATCGATGTAGACCACTTCAAGTCCTATAACGATACCTATGGGCATCCAGCGGGCGATATCGCGCTAAAACTCATTGCACACACGTTGCAGACCACATTGCGGCGCACAGATTGCACGGCGCGGTGGGGCGGTGAAGAGTTTGCTGTACTCTTGTTCAAGACGGAAGCTGAATATGCACTGCAAGTGGCAAACAAATTGCGCAACGCACTACATGCCGTGCAGACGAAGGAGTCGTCGATACCATCGAAGTCGATTCTGACGGTCAGCATTGGCATTGCTTCTGCTCCCAAGCATGCGGACGACTCAGATACGCTTCTGCAACTTGCCGATACCGCGCTGTATGCAGCAAAACGATCGGGTCGAGATAAGGCGGTTGTCACTACCGGGGCCACTTCCATCGAAGATATAACGATTCCGGCAGACGAGTAAGCGGGGCGCATGGCACTGCTCGGGGCTCTGGTTGGGTACCCGTCACGTAGTACGCACTGGCACGGCACTCGTTGGTATCGAGGGCCGTTGAGACCGCATTCGTTCATCCCGCTTGATACTTGAGCCATCGGTTTAGAAACACGAGTCCAGTACATTGCTTGACCCACTTGGAGTGGTCCGGCAGAGTCCGGCTTTCCGCACCAAGGCAGTGCCCACCGATCTAAGCCGGAAAACCGGTGGTAGAGCACATGTCTTCAGTGCATAACGGCTGTGGTTCTCTGCGGTAAGGCGACATGGATCTCACACTCCTCTTCATATCCATCGGAGTCATCGCGCTCACCTCGGTGGTCATCATGTACGCATGTGACGGCTTTGAAGAGGCGGCGGACTACCTTGGGCGTGATATGAAACCGGGGGTGAAGGGGGCCACGATCAATGCCGTGGCAAGTTCGCTCCCCGAGCTGTTTACCACCACTATTCTGCTGTTTGGGCCGGTGTATCTGCCCACGGTATTCGGCACGCGAGCGGACGGGTTTTCTGCCGGTATTGCCACCACTGCCGGTAGCGCAGTCTTCAATTCAGTTATCATTCCGGCGCTGTGTATTTTCGCGGTCATGACCATCGGTGTCCGTCGTCCCGACGGTACGCGAGAACGTGTGAAGTACATCAAGCTGGACAAACGCGTAGCGGTGAAAGACGGGATATTTTTCCTCGCCGGCGAAGCCGCACTCATTGTGTTTCTTGGTGGCGTTCTCATGGAATGGTGGATGGGCGCCGTTCTGTCAGCCATCTATCTCGTGTACTTGGTCGTCACTCTGGGATTCGGGTTCGAGAGGGAGGCGGAGTCGGACTCCTCGGAGTTAGAGCGAGAAGGTCCCGTATCTGGCTCAATAGAAGAGAGCCCAAGTGCCGCACCACAGGGCGGCACGGTCTCAAGTGGGGTGGGGATTCTGGGTTTGAGGTATCTGCTGGATTTCAATGCACGCCTCAATGGATGCGCGGCGCTCACCGACCGCAGTGCATGGAAAATCATCATTGCCGCGACCGTCGTTATTGCGGTCGCCTGTGCGGGTATTGCGTGGGCTATTGAGCAATCGGCGCATGCTCTGGGAGTGGCTCCGTACTTTACGGCCGTCATACTGGCGGCCGCGGCTACCAGTGTGCCCGACACTATTCTATCGGTGAAAGACGCCCTAAAAGGTGAATATGACAACGCCATTTCCAATGCGGTGGGATCGAATATCTTCGACCTAACCATCTGTCTCGGGGTGCCACTCCTCGCTTACGGACTCATTGTGGGGGATATCGAGTTATCCAATGCAGGCGCTGCAGCGGATGTGCAGGTACTGCGTTGGGTGCTGTTTTTTACGACCATTTGTGTCCTTGGCCTACTGTTGACTGGACCCGTGATCGGCGCGCTGAGGGCCTACCTGCTCTTTGCGTTATATTGCGCTTGGACCGCATTTATTGTGGGTCGGGCATTCGAAGCCGATTGGGCGCAGCGCATTGTAGATATCCTGCCGGAGGGCGAGGCGAGCACGGAGCACATACCAGGCCCGTCTTCGACCCTTCAGCCCGCGGTATCGCATGACCGTCTCGCCGGGCTGGGACGGGCCCATGTGACATTCGAAGTGGATGTGGAGGCATCGTATCGTGGCGATTAAATTATCCTCTGGTGAGCATGTCAGTCTGACGCAGCTGGGTGGCTCGGGGTTGAATCGCATTGCCGTAGGTCTGGGATGGGGACATCGCAAGGGCTTTTTAGGCATGGCACAGGATGTTGACCTTGACGCCTCTGCCATACTCTTCGATGCGGACAAAAACCCTGTAGATGACGTGTGGTTTGGTCATCTCAGTAGTAAAAAAGGGTCGGTCCAGCACCTGGGAGACGACCGCGCCGGGGGGCGTGATGAAGGGGACCCGAACGAAGTCATTATTGTGGATTTGAAGTCTATCCCCGCCCAGATCCGGAGTGTCGTTTTCGTAGTGAGTAGTTTCAGTGGAGAGACATTCAATGGGGTGCCATTTGCGTTCTGTAACGTCGTAGACGCGGCGAGTCGTAAGGAAATCGCACGGTACGATCTGCAATCTGCCGAGGGTGAGCACACGGGCTATATCGTGGCGAAAGTGGTGAAGATCGAGGGAGAGTGGAAGTTCCATGCGGTAGGCGCCCACTGTGCCGGCCGGCAGCGGACGATTCGTGATATCCAGGCCATTGCACGTCAGCACGCATAGCCGGATGTGGATGCGTCGTAGGGAAAGACACGATGGGTGAGAACGTCATCAGTCTGGTGGGCCTGGATAAGCGCTTTGGCGAGCGTTTGATTCTGGACGATGTGACGCTGGGCTTCGAGCGCGGCCAACACATTGGTCTCATTGGCGCGAATGGGGCTGGCAAGTCGACCCTCATGAAGATCATTGCATCGCTGGAGCCCGCAGATGGCGGTGAAGTCGTGCTCCGTAATACGGTGAAGCTGCATTTTTTACATCAAGACCCGCCGCTTGCGGATACGGCGACCGCCCGAGAGGTGCTCCAAGCCCGGTTTTTACCACTGATCGACGCTATTGCGGCCTATGAACAAGCGGTGATGGACATGGACGACGCGGCCGAAGTGCTGCTTGAGCGTATCGAATCGCTCGGAGGTTGGGACTGGCAGCACCGTTTGGATCGCGCGGCGTCCTCGGTTGGACTGGTCGATGTCGACCAAGTGATCGGAACGATGTCCGGTGGGCAAAAGAAACGCGTGGCGCTTGCTGAGATGGTCTTATCCGGGGCGGATATTCTGTTATTGGACGAACCGACCAACCATCTGGATCCGGACACCATCGATTGGTTGGAAGACTGGCTGCAGCACTGCGATGGCACGGTGATTTTGGTGACGCACGACCGATATTTTCTCGATCGGGTTGTGACCCACATGGTGGAACTGCGGGAAGGTCGTCTTCGGACGTATCCCGGGAACTACACGGAGTATCTGGTACGTCGAACCGAAGAAGACGACCTTCGGGCCCGTACTCGGAAGCGCCGTCTACAGGTCTTGAAGGCGGAGCTTGAATGGGCAAGACGTTCGCCCAAGGCGCGCACTACCAAACAAAAAGCACGTCTT